>JASJDH010000035.1 GCA_030065175.1 Leptolyngbyaceae cyanobacterium MO_188.B28
TGGGAGTCATCCACCGGGCCAAAATTGAATCCGTGGTGGTGAACCGCACCCTGTCAGTTATTTTTAACCCCAATCGATATCGTTCAAAGGCGGCAGAGGCTTTCACCCATGAAATCCTACCCCAATTCACCAATCGAGAAATAGAATTTAGAAAGGAAAATCGAAAAAATAATGGAGTCGCCCGATCTTCGCAGGTAGAAGAATCCAGGGCTGGCTCGTTTGACTCCGACTCTCCTAATCGAGCCGCGAATAGCAAGTCACCGTCTTAGCCAAGTTTCATGGAGATTTACTGCACCCGTCCCAGCTGTTCTAGACCCATTAACTCCTTTCCCGATTTAGACAGCGGCGCGACCTTAAAGACGGTACAGCAGAAATACTGCACAGCTTGCGGGATGCCTTTAATTCTCAGTGGGCGATACTTACCCCAAAAGCTCTTGGGGAAAGGGGGGTTTGGGACGGCTTTCTTGGCCCGCGATCGCTACACTCCAACATTGCGGTATTGTGTCGTCAAACAGTTCCAACCGGCAGGAAATTTAACCCCCGATCAACTGGAAATCGCCCAAAATCTGTTTGAGCGAGAAGCCGAAGCCCTCGAGGAATTGGGGAATCGCCATCCTCAAATTCCGGATTTATTCGCCTTCTTCCCCTTGATAACCCCTAGCTTGCATCCTGGAGAGCAGGAAGAATTTTTTTATCTGGTTCAAGAATTTGTTGACGGCCAGGACTTGGAGCAAGAACAAGCCCAAAAGGGCCGGTTTTCGGCGGAAGAGGGGGTGGAGATCCTCACTTCTATGCTGAAGGTGTTGTCATTTGTCCACAATAACGGCACTATCCATCGGGATATCAAACCCTCGAATATTGTGCGGGGTAGAAATGGTCTACTCTATCTCCTGGATTTTGGAGCGGTTAAACAAGTCGCCAGTGTGGCGGCGGCTGGCCAAGAGCAGTCCACTGGGATTTATTCAATAGGCTTCGCACCGCCGGAACAAATGGCGGGGAACGCGGTGTATCCTTCCACCGATCTTTACGCCTTAGCCGTTACCTGCATCACACTGCTGACTGGAAAACCCACCACAGACCTATACGATTCTTATAACAATAGTTGGAACTGGGAACCCTATGCTCAAGTAACCCCCCCCTTAAGTGACGTTCTGAATAAAATGCTCCAATCAACTCCTAATCAGCGGTATGCCTCTGCAGACGAAGTTTTGGCGGCGCTTAAGCAATCGCAATCGTCTCCATTAGCCAGTCAGGTCGCGTCACCCCCCGCCGCCTTCAGTAGCGGTAAATCCAGCGGACCCTCCACCAGTCTCCAGAAACCGCTAGCTCAGGCGCCTCCTTCGCCCCTGGCCGCTCCACCGCCAGCCGCCAAAGTTTCCCCGCCCCCCATGTCAGCCAAGGTTTCCCCGCCCCCTATGTCAATTGTGGAGTTTTTGGGGGGAGTCGCCTTCACCGGATTCGAGGGAGGATTATTGGCGATCGCCTTAACCAGTCTACTGGGGACCACAGTCTTAGGAAGCGGCGCCTGGCTATTTCTATTGGCAGGGCTTATCTTCCTTCAACTACGAAGGATTATCGAGCGGCTTGATTTGGTCATCATTGCAGGGGTCACCCTAGGGGCGGTCCTTCTCTTTCCACCGCTACGAGATGTTTTCTCAGGCAATCCCAGTCCTATTCAAATGGTTCTTTTACTGACTATCATGGCCAGTTTGACGGCTGTCGCCATTACAACCCTATTTCGCTTGATTTATCGAATCCTATCTAACTTACTTTGAGCCTTTTCAGTTGCGTCACAAAAGAGACATAATAAGTTTTATAAAAAATCCGTCTGAGGTATACGCTTTAACCTCAGACGGATTTTTTGTTATGTTTTTTTACCAGTTGTTTTTACCAGCGACTAGGCTTGTTGCCGCAGATCAGAGTTAGACGGAATACACAACAGATTGTCGCCATAGTTCTGAATCAGGTTGCGCTGGCGCAGCTTCCCCATCAACCGAGTGACCGTCACTCGGGTTGACCCAATTGCGCTGCCAATCTGCGCATGGGTTAACACCCAAGGTAAATAGTAACCGTCATCACAAGGTTGACCGTATTCTTCAATCAATAAGGTGAGGAAACCTAACAGTCGATCGATGGTTCGCCGTTGGCCTAGGGTGCTTAGCCAGAGAAGTTTTCGCTGATGCTGATAACGGAAAGCGTCCAAAACTTCACGTCTAAAGTGGGGCCAGTTATCTAAATCATGCCAGTAAAGCCAAATAACCGCTGTTTGGTCTACATGGGCAAAACTCTGCAGAGTGAACGGAGATTGGGCCACAATTTCAAATGGCTGACCCGCTCCGACAAATCCAAGAAATGCCTCTTCGGAGGCGACTAGAGGCATTCGGGAAGGACTGCTTTTAGGTTTGACGCTAGCGCTAACTTGCGCATTCCCAATGAGTCGAACTGCACCCCGCTGCACTAAATAAAGTAAGCCAGCACGGGCCGGAATTTTTTCGTCTTTGCTAAAAGTACGATAGCGGTAGTGTTCCTGAGCCCAGTCTAAGATTCGCTGCCAGGTCAAGAATGGCCGAGCATTGTCTGATTGGGTAGTTGAGTACATAGCTAAAAATCTGGGGGTGAGGTTAAGTGCAAGAGCAAGTCAATCAATCTAGTCGTGCAGTGGGGGTATGTATCAAGGGAACAAGCGGCTTAATCTCTATAACGGGCTCTATATCCAAAAAGGCCCCTAAAAAATGTAGGCGAGGTTGATCAAAAACCTAAGCCTCAACATCAATCTTATTATTAGTCAAGGGTATCCGATATATCCATAGATGTACAAATATATCTCCGCTTGCAAACAACATGCTTTGAAATTCCGTAAATTAACCGAATTGCAGTGTCTTCCTTATCAAGTCTTTACTGGCTTATACTCTTTTACGGACCCTAGCTGGGGGCGGGACAATCGCACTCAGAGTAGGACTACACACAATATCGGTCAGGAATCCTCAAAAAAATGCCTACTTAACTATGGCACATTTTTCCCTGATGTGGTTGTTACAAAACGAACTTATCCAGGCAATCCGCTCAAGGAACAAAGCCTCCGCAGCTGGCGTCTCAGCTAGCCCTTTGTTCTCGGCGAAGAGCCAGGAAAAACCTCAGTTTCTTTCATTAAAAAGGATACCCTTAGGTAAATTCAAGGAACCCCGTCAAGTTCTTTACAAATCAGCAGTTTCACTTAAATTGGCAAACCTAGAGGATCAACCTGCAAGTGACATTGCAAGCACACTGGCAAATACATTTGCCACATCCACAGCAGCGAAAGCTCATAACGCGTATCCACTGCAAACAAACTTTATGAAAGCTGTCTATCCACACTGCCAGGCGCAAGCTTTACCCTCCGGTTGGCTGCATTTCACAGTGGCGGCCTCGGGCGTCGGTCAGTGGCTGCAAAGCATTAATGACGCTCTGACAGAAACGGTAGTCGCAGCAAACTATAGGCAAAATTGGGCGGCCACACACCCCCCAGCAGGACGCCCCAGAGAGACATCTAGCGCCGCAGTCGTATTTTCAATTCAACACGCCCACGCCCGATGTTGCTCGCTGCTGCGGTTAGCCCACCAGGAGAAGTTGATTGGCTTACAAGACCCTAAAACAAACGCCTCACTCTCCCACTGGCGAATTATCCAACCGGCTCAACTGCCCTGGTTAAACGGGGCAGGAAAAATTTGCTTCTGTAATCCATCTGCATGGCGTCTACTTGATCAACTCGTGGAGGCAGTTGACGTCTGGGAACAGGTTTACTCTGGACATCGCTCTCTCTGTCTTCTAGCCCAGGCGGTTGACTTAAGTGAAGCGTTTCAGGGATTTCATCGTCACTGCCGAATATGGGGAGAAGACAGGATACGAGATCCAAACCTGATTCAGGTTCGCCTAGGCTTGATACGCGCCACCCAAGCAATGCTTTACCTGTTCTTAACATACGGCTTAGAGCAAAGCGCCCCTGTTTACCTATAGGGATTTCAGAGTCTGATTAGACCGAATATGACGATACATTTAGCCAGTTTATGTAATGTATAGGCTAAGCTGATCAGCAAATAGATGACAAGATTGAGTGATTACCCTATAGTGATACTTGTGTGTGAGGAGCGAACCAGTTAGGACGTCGAGACGAAACACGGCCAGTCGTCGACGTCCTTTCTGACTTTTAAATTTCTTTTTCTAGACTTTCGCTTAGCGCGAAAGTTTTTTTGTGCTTGCCTCTACTCTCCCAACCGCGACTCTACATTCCATGCTAGCCTTTGGGCTATGACTGAGGGAGGACGCCAACGTCGAGCCAGCTATCGACTGCTCATTGTTACACTTTGGACCACACTGTTAGTACTAGCGGTGGAGGCGGCTTCTGGTTGGGCGAGTTATTCATTAAGCCTACTCGCGGCTTCGTTACATACTTTGATTGACAGCTTCAGCACAGTTCTCAGCTTGGTGGCGGTCAGTTCTCCTCAGCGCACCCTGGGTCGCGAAATTTGGGGTCATGGCCGAGCAGAAGTGGTCGGAACGCTAATTCTAATTGCTTCATTGGGATATTTTGGGGTCAGTCTGGTTTGGTTCGCCCTGAAACAGATGGACGCCTCAGTCCAAGGTAAGGTCGGTCCTTTCCCCGTAGACATCCCACCGCAGGTGATCCAACTGATCTTCGCGATGGTGGTGATAACCCTCGCCGTTACTCTCTTTTCGGGCTATCAGGCGAGACGTCTCTCGAGTCTGGCTCTACAGTTAAACACTCGCCACATTCTTCAAGACGCTTGGCTCAGTTTCGCCCTCTTAGGGGGGCTGTTAGGCATCCGGCGAGGGTACCATTGGCTGGATCCGATATTGGCCCTAGCGCTAGTCGCTCTGGCCGTCCGCAGTCTGGTGCGGGTGCTCAACGCCCAATTGCCCATGCTGTTGAAACCCACTGCAATCGCCCCAGAAGCGATCGCTGAAATCGCCTGTCAAGCGCAAGGGGTGACGCGCTGCACGCGCATCTTGTCTCGGGGCATGGTGGGACGACAAGTTTGGATTGAATTGACCTTAGCCCTTCACCCGGACTTTATGGACCAGGCCCAACAAATTGGAGAGGGAATCGAAGGAGCGATTCGAAACCGGTATGGACCAGTGCGGACCCAGATCTGGGTTGAAGAAGCCACATCCCCTTACTCACCCTTGCTTGATTCTTCAATTTTGAGACACTCTGATGGACCGCCTCACGACCCTAATGTGGATGAGGGATAACAGAACCCGTCCTCTATTAATAGACAGGTCTAATACGTTACTTGAAAAGAAATGCAATACAAAGTTATATTTGTAACAAGAGATACAAGTTTTCAATCGAACCACACAAATCAAACAGCAGCGCAAGCAATGGGTTAGGGAAACCCTGAAAATCCAATTTTCATGTAAAGCTATCAACTGAACATAAAAATTTCCCTTAGAGAAAATTACCGCACGATAACAAAAATTACCGCAGCCATGAAACAGAGCTGCTGCTCATTGTCTGCTTGCGCTGTGGGACCGCTTGAGCTTAACTCTCGCCTCCTACGCCGACCCTAAATATTTAGCCAAATAGGGTGAAAAGACCTCATAGATTAAGGTCAAAGGCTTGCCGTCATGCCAAAACAAATAGTGCCTGCCCCAGAATGGGCCCTGTTGCCCAAAGGCGCGTTCTAAGGGAACTGAATGCCCATAATGAACCCCTTGAATATCGCGATAGAGTTCTGTGCGCAGTCTGGCTAAACTTGTCCAAATGGGCAAGGAACGATTTTGCAGATAGTCGTCCACATGGTCGGCGTCCCACCAAGAAGCTGCATAAGCGAGCCGCTGGCCCGAAGCAGTTCTAAGCCAAACCTGCCTTCTTAATCGAGGTTCCGGCACCACCTTGATTAAATTGGGCGCGCCATCTAAATCACGTCCGATTAAAGACATATCGATGACATCAACCTCAATCGTCTCTCGCGTTAAAAGTTGTAGGTGGCGCGTTGGCGATCCATCACCGAGCAAGAGTATTTGCCAAGCCGGGGAAAGTCGATCGTGGGGGAGTCCTTGCTTAACAACCGTTTCGGAACCCTGCCAAAGTGGTTCCAGAATATGCCACTCAGTCTTGAATGCGGCGTTCGGCGCCGACTTAAACGCTGAAGTCAAAATTCTTCACAAAAATTTATCTTACAAAAAACATGATAATACTTCTGCTCAGTCTGTGCATAAGAGATAACTGTTCGACGCCGTATCGTTGAACACAGCGAAACCCAAAACAACAAACTTCTTTCAACAAAATGCGGATGGCGAGAATCGAACTCGCAAGGCCGAAGCCACACGCCCCTCAAGCGTGCGTGTCTACCAATTCCACCACATCCGCAGGGCTAGTCCTATAGTCAACCGTAGTCTAATTCAAAATAGCAATCTATTTCAAAATAAACTACAGTCCAAAGTTTTTTTGGTGTCAGTTTCTAACGATAAAACATAAGCGGGCGCTTTGCGCATAAATTTTCTCCGAAACGCTTCTTTCCTCCAGATTTAGGTAGAGGGCTGACACCTACTGCGTGGTAGGATCAGCTACCGTCATATGATTCAGATATTGCTCCATACCAAACTGCCAGATGCGCTTTTCCAAAATTTTGATCGCGAATCGAGGGGAAATCGCTCTCCGTATCCTCCGGACCTGCGAGGAAATGGGGATTGCGACTGTGGCTGTTCACTCTACCGTTGATCGTCACGCTCTACATGTTCAACTGGCGGATGAAGCCGTCTGTATCGGCGAAGCGCCCAGTAGTAAGAGTTATCTCAACATTCCCAATATCATCGCGGCGGCTCTGACGCGAAATGCCACGGCTATCCATCCCGGGTATGGGTTTTTGGCTGAGAATGCCCGATTTGCTGAAATTTGCACCGACCACCAGATAGCTTTTATCGGCCCGACCCCCAAAGCGATGCAATCCATGGGGGATAAGTCAACGGCTAAGGAGACCATGCAAAAAGTGGGGGTGCCCACCGTCCCTGGCAGTGATGGGCTCTTACTCGATGAGCAAGAAGCGCTGGCGGTGGCCAGAAACATTGGGTATCCCGTCATGATTAAAGCCACTGCGGGCGGCGGCGGCCGGGGAATGCGCTTGGTCAGAGAAGAAGGGGAATTAAGCAAGGCGTTTATGGCGGCTCAAGGCGAAGCGGAAGCGGCCTTTGGCAACCCAGGCGTATATCTAGAAAAATTCATAGATCGCCCTCGCCATATTGAGTTTCAAATTTTGGCGGACAGCCATGGGAACGTCGTTCACCTGGGGGAACGGGATTGCTCGATTCAACGACGCCATCAAAAACTGCTGGAAGAAGCGCCGAGTCCAGCCCTAACGCCGGACCTGAGGCAAAAAATGGGAGACGCGGCGGTCAAGGCGGCCCAGTCAATTAACTACGTTGGAGCAGGCACTGTTGAGTTTCTCTTAGACCATTCGGGCCACTTCTACTTCATGGAAATGAACACCCGCATCCAGGTGGAGCACCCGGTGACAGAATTGGTGACGGGGTTAGATCTGATCGCGGAACAAATCCGGATCGCCCAGGGTGAAAAGCTTATGTTCGCCCAAGCTGACGTGAATCTGAGGGGACATGCGATCGAATGTCGGATCAATGCGGAAGATCCGGACCATAACTTCCGTCCCAATCCTGGCCGCATCAGCGGTTATCTGCCGCCTGGCGGTATGGGAGTGCGGATGGACTCCCATGTCTATACCGATTATGAAATTCCCCCTTACTATGATTCTCTAGTGGGTAAATTGATTGTCTGGGGCCCGGATCGACTAACGGCGATTCGCCGCATGAGGCGGGCTTTAAGGGAATGCGCCATTACCGGATTGCCCACCACCATCGGCTTCCATCAAAAAGTTCTGGATAGGCCTGAGTTTCTCAAAGGAGAAGTTTATACAAACTTTATTAATGAAATGATGAAGTAGCTTGCCCCGCATTCCCGATCGCAAGCAGCCATTCATTCAATCCGAATGCTAGCGCCGCACTGCCGATGGGGGCGAGGAGATTATCAACCCCAAATTTTGATAAGGCTTCCAGCCCCGTTGCGCCAATGGCGACCGCGAAAGCAACGAGCCAGGTTTGCCAGATAGGGCCTTGGACGCTGCATAGAATGAGCCCACACACCAGGAAGCTGGCGCTCGCCATAGCCGAGGATCCTTCCCAGCTTTTCAAAATCCCCCAGGCTCGATAGGGATGACGGCCAAAATTTTGCCCCACTAGGGCAGCCAGGCCATCTCCCCAGGTCATAATCAAAATGCCAATGACGGCGTATTGGGGACGCTGCTGCGGCCAAAACCAGGCGATCAGGACGCCAATGCTGACGGCGTAAAAGAAGGTGCCCCAACTTTTACGCCCTACGCTTTCGAGGCCAGGCAGAATCGGCAACCGATAGGATAGCAAGGTAATCGCGCTAAATAGGCTTGAAGCCGTGACCCCAACCCAAGTCGGAAGGTTTAGCCACCAGGCGAATAAGATGACATTGCCGACGCCCATATGGACTATTTTGCGGACCACCTCGGGGCCGGCGCCAGCTTTTTGCTGAAAAAATTTCGCTAATAAGCCGATTAACCCCAACCAAAGGGCGACGGCTGCGATGCGAAGACTGAGGGGAGAAACATCAATCCCGGTTAAAACACTTGGCGACAGCACAGTTAGGAGAAAAACATCAGCTTTTCTTAACCCTATTACATTTTTCTACTCGTTTGAGATATGGGGTTTCAACGTTTGTGCTGTTATCTTGGGGGGGAGACAGATGAATAATTCAAGAGTACTTCATGGGGAACACCTATCGGCGAGTATTGCTCAAACTAAGTGGCGAAGCCTTGATGGGCAATCTTTCTTACGGAATTGACCCAACTGTGGTTCAAAGCATCGCCCAAGAAATTGCAGAAGTTGTCAACACGGGTGTCCAGGTCGCTATCGTCGTCGGTGGAGGTAATATTTACCGAGGCATTAAAGGAGCGGCAGCGGGAATGGATCGGGCGACGGCTGATTATATCGGCATGATTGCGACGATGATGAACGCCATGACCCTCCAAGATGCATTGGAGCAAATTGACTTGCCGACTCGAGTTCAGTCGGCTATCTCAATGCAGCAGGTGGCTGAACCTTATATCCGACGTCGGGCGATCCGCCATTTGGAAAAAAATCGGGTGGTTATTTTCGGCGCGGGTTCTGGCAATCCTTTCTTTACGACTGACACAACAGCCGCCCTGAGGGCGGCTGAAATTAATGCGGAGGTGGTGTTTAAAGCAACTAAAGTGGATGGGGTCTATGACGCCGATCCAAAACTAAATCCGAATGCGAAGCGCTATCGCACCCTTAACTACGGCCATGTATTGGCTAATGATTTGAAAGTAATGGATAGTACTGCGATCGCGTTATGCAAAGATAACAACATCCCCATTATGGTTTTTGACCTTTCTGTTCACGGCAATATCCGTCGGGCCATGATGGGAGAGTCGATTGGTACGATTGTGGGAGAGTCTTGTGAAATTAGCTGACCTAGGTGAAATTGAACAAGTAATGCAGAAAGCCGTTGAGTCCACCAAACGAGCTTTCAATACGATTCGCACTGGACGCGCTAATACGTCTTTGCTGGATAGGATCATGGTGGACTACTACGGCGCCCCGACCGGGCTAAAATCCCTCGCCAATGTCAGCACGCCTGACGCCAGCACGATTACCATTCAGCCGTATGATCCCAGTAGCTTGTCTCTGATAGAAAAGGCGATTTCCCTATCTGATGTGGGCCTAACCCCCAATAATGACGGGTCGATTATCCGGTTGAATATTCCGCCGCTAACCAGTGAGCGCAGGAAAGAGTTTGTCAAACTAGCGGCAAAATATGCGGAAGAGGGCAAAGTCTCGATCCGGAACGTTCGCCGCGATGGGATTGACGGCGTTCGCAAACAGGAAAAGGGTGGAGAGATTTCTGAAGATGAATCTCGGGACCTGCAAGATAATATCCAAAAGCTGACTGATAAATACGTTGCGAAAGTTGACGAAGTGTTAGCAGCTAAAGAGAAAGACATCATGGAAGTGTGAGACTGAATACCCAACCCTACCGCTGCCTGCCTGCCAAATTCACTCTGCAGGGCGCGGCATAAGTCGCTGTGTAAGAATAACTTCAGCAGGGCATGAGGAGTCTGAAAGGCTTACACAGCGCTAAAGTGGGAAGTTATTTTTGCATGCCCCCTAAGCCTAAAGTTTGCTGCATCGAACCTGTGATTGATGCAGCTTAAATTTTTGGGAATCAAAGTGTTTGAGCAGGCCGAATCAGATAGGCGATATGCATCGGGTAACCTTTGGCATAGAGCCTATCCACACAATTTTCGGCCGTTTCAAGATTTCTGAAGGCGCGTAATACCTGCTCAGTACCGTTAGCATACTGAATGCAAAGTTCCCAAAGCATCGTTTCCTCGTTTGAAATAATGGAATACAGGGGACATACAAGACATTCAAGTTTCTATGAACTTTATAGAAACTTCTCAATTTCTTGTGGACTCATCTTAAAAACTTTATCGGGGTTTGTACTCCGTGGAATCCGCCCATTCTAGCGGGCATTTACCTCACGCCTGATGAGCGGATATGAGCGCCTGGATTCCGACATCTCTTCCAACCCAGCCCTTAATCTGCGAAACCTTGTCCCCTGAGATGAAGTCGGAAATCGAGGATTCATCATCTATCGGGCATTCCCTACGGGGCATTATAAAAAGCGTAGAACTAGGAGTTTTTACGGGGAAATTTTCTTTCCCATCCCTTAACGGCTCCCTAAAATCTACTGACCCCTCCCCTATTTTTTCCAGGGGCCAATAGGCTGTGACAGAATAGCTTATTAAGAAAATCGAAATTAATCAAGGTCATCCCCCTCAATCGATAGTTCTAGGAGTGAAGTTTAAGTCTTATGTTTGATTGCATTATTGTTGGCGCGGGTCCTGCAGGAGGCACACTCGCTTACCATTTAGCCAAGCGAGGTCGGTCAGTGCTTCTGGTAGAAAAGGAAACCTTGCCTCGATACAAGCCCTGTAGCGGCGCGGTGTCTCCTAGTATCGCCCAATGGTTTGATTTTGACTTCACACCCGCTGTCGATCTCAAGGTAAGCCGAGTTCGATACACCTGGAAACTGGGAGATCCTATCGACGCCAAACTCAAGACTTCAGAGCCGATTTGGATGGTTCGACGAGATGTATTCGATCATTTCTTAGTTAAGCAAGCCCAGTCCCAGGGAGCGGAACTGAGGGACGGCGAAGCGGTGACTGGAATAGAATTTCAGGGAGATCACTGGCAAGTCAACACCACCGCAGGATCCATCGCGGGACGATATCTAGTAGGGGCCGACGGCGCCAATGGTCCGATGGCTAAATGGCTTGGGTTTAAGGATCATAAACTTCGCATGGCCGGACTGCTAGAAGTGAATACAGAAACATCGATCGATGCAAACTGCGCCATCAACTTCGAGTTCGGCTTAGTAAAAAGTGGATGTTTATGGAATTTTCCGAAGACAAATAGTTACTCCATTGGCGTGGGATCCTTTTTGGGGGCGAATCTGAAAGAATTCAAATCCCATCTGCAAAAGTATGCGCCTGAATTTGGCGTGACCTATGAGCAAGGGCAATTTTATAACCATCCCCTCAAACTGTGGGATGGCAATCGCCCCTTACATCGCCAAAATGCACTGTTGATCGGGGAAGCCGCCGCCGTTGTCGATCCCCTGACCGCAGAAGGAATCCGACCCTCTATTTTTAGCGGCGTCAAAGCTGCGGAGGCGCTTGAACAGGCTTTATCAGGACAGAGTGAAGCGTTAGCCGGCTATACCCAAACGATGCATGATGAACATGGGGCCGATATGCAGTGGGCTCAGCGCATCGCAGGGGTCTTTTATAGAGTTCCGGGAATTGGCTACCGGGTTGGCATCAAGCGCCCCACCGCCACCGATCGCTTGGGACAACTCCTGGCTGGGGATATCCACTATGCTGATATTGCGAATAGGGTGATTAAGCGTTTGAGTAGCAGCCTACTCCCTGGCATGGGTGGATAACCCTCCAGGGGTTAAGGTTAGTAATTTCTCCTGAAGCAATATATCAGCTTACAGGCGTCAAGCTGGCTGGCAATTGAATGCGGGAAAAATTTCCGTGGGGGACTACTGAAGTCAGGAAACAGCATACAAGCGGTAACTGACTTCTGTAGTCTGTATTCCTTAACTACCCTATCTTCCCAGTTTAATTTTCACTCCATTGCAGTCAAAACCGTCGCTTCAATTAGGAAAAAAGGCTTAAATCCCAAATCAATTATGAGCCTCCCAAATATCCCAACGATGATAGCAATGGCATAACAGTAGTCTTCTTTCTCAGTCCAACTTTTCTGGTTAAAACGCTCGCCAAAAATAACCCTTCGGGGTGACGACAGTCTTGCAAAAATTGTCCACAATAAAAAAGCTTCCTCAGGATGTATCTGATATGGGAGAAACTGAACAAACTGACTTATTTGACGACCGTATCGCCAAAACACCATTGACAATTTAGGTTTAAGTCAGGCTCCTCCCCCTCAAAAATTGGTGCGCCTACCCTTCTCAAAAGCCCTACCAAAGATACCCCGCTTGTTTGATTGCCGGTCAAGAAGACGACGGCAATCAAACCAAATTAGAGTTATCCTCACACATAATCTCTCTCTAGAACAGGCGTTATCAACTAATCGACTTTGGACAGGTCAGCGATAACTGAATTACTTATAGTGGGAATTTTTCCCTCGAGTGACAGATCAGGAGCGAGAGACAGCATCTAGCTTCAAAGCACTCACTCCATTTTCCATACATATTTTTGCGCCTAAGTTTGATAGATTAATTTATTCCTTGATCTGACTATGCATTAGTGCGTTCAATACGACTAATATTCATCCATTTCTACTTTGGCGTTTTGACTTCAATTTATTGATGACAGAATTCTCTAATTTTGAAGGCGCTGTTGGTAAGCAATGGATCAAGTAATTGGAGTCTACCATCATGAAACTTGGTGAAATTTTAGTCCACAAAGGACTACTTTCTCAGTCTAAACTCGAACAAGTCATCAAGATGCAGTCCTTGAGCCAAACGACCAATCGAAAATTGGGAGAACTCTTAGTAGACTTTGGAATAATTGATAATTCCGTATTAGAACAAGCCCTGAGAGAACAACATTGGCGTAATAAGGGTTTTTGGGTAATTGATTAAGGGTGATGAATTAAGATCATTTCTTAAGATGAATGTGCTTACGTCAAAATGGCCCCGCCCATCAATTTCTGATATCGACGCGCTAATTCTGTTTTCATCAGCGGCCAGCGATTTAACGTTTCATCTTTTTCAATCACTGCTTCTGCTGCTTCTCGGGCCAGTTCTAACACCGCTTGGTCTTCCACTAAACTGGCTAAGGCAAAGTCGGGCAGACCCGATTGACGCTTACCCAGCACTTCTCCGGGACCGCGAAAACGCAAATCCATTTCAGAAATGAAGAAACCATCTTGCGATTGCTCTAAGACGGAGAGCCGTTGTCGAACAGTTTCTGAACGGGAACTACTCATCAACAAACAGTAAGCCTGATCCGCCCCCCGACCAACCCGACCGCGTAATTGGTGCAATTGAGAGAGTCCAAACCGTTCGGCGTGTTCAATCAGCATGACGGTGGCGTTCGGGACGTCAACGCCAACTTCCACAACGGTGGTTGAGACGAGGATGTGGGCGCCGAGATCGCGAAATTTGCCGATCGCCTCCTCCTTTTCAGCGGATGTCATCCGGCCATGGAGCAATCCCACCTGAAATTCTGGGAAGATCGTTTTTTGCAACCGCTGATGCTCATCCACGGCAGATTTGAGATCCAGCTTCTCAGATTCTTCCACCAGGGGCAGGACAATGTACGTTTGGCGGCCCTGGGCTAATTCTCTGCGGATCAGGTCATAGGCATGGGGGCGATCTCGCCCCTTCAATACCGTTGTTTGAATCGCCTTGCGGCCAGGCGGCAATTCATCGATTTGACTCACTTCTAGATCCCCGTGGAGGGTCAGCGCTAACGTCCGTGGAATGGGAGTCGCCGTTAAGGTCAAAACATGGGGATTTTCTCCCTTTTGCTGCAAGCGAGCCCGCTGGCCAACGCCAAAGCGATGCTGTTCATCGATTACCACCAGCCCCAAACTTTGGAATTTTACCGGATCTTCAATCAACGCGTGGGTTCCCACCAGCAGCGGCAATTCCCCCGTCGCCAATTGCGACAACAGGGTGCGCCGCTTTGCAGTCTTGGTGGATCCGGTCAGCAACTCGACAGGCAACGTGAGGCGGTTAAACCAAGTCACTAATTTACGGTAATGCTGTTCAGCCAACACTTCCGTTGGGGCCATCAGCGCCGCTTGATATCCCGCCTGAATCGCCGCCAGAATAGCCACCACGGCCACCACGGTTTTCCCTGATCCCACATCCCCCTGGATCAAACGATTCATCGGGGTAGAGCGCTGTAAATCATGCAGGATGTCATTAATCACCCGCTCTTGGGCGGCGGTCATGGAAAACGGCAACCCCTGGTAAAACTGGTCGATTAATGTCCCCGTAGGCGTTAGCACCACCCGGGTTTGTTCTTGCTGTTGCTGGCGACGGCGTTTGAGCAAGCCAAGCTGCAGATAGAAGAATTCGTCAAAGACTAACCGATGACGCGCTAGGGCTAATGCGCCACTGCCGGGGGGAAAGTGGATATGCGCGATCGCAAGGGGTAAATCAATCAGGTCGTATTTTTGGCGGAGAGCAATGGGTAGGGCGTCCAGAAGCTCCATCGCAGCCGGGAGAGCCGCCGCCACAGCGCGTCTTACCAATTCGGCCCCAACCCCTTCCGTCAACGGATAAACTGGGACGACGCGCCCCACCGTTAAGGACTCGATTTCCCCACCCGGATGACTCAACACTTCCAGATCAGGATCTTCCAGGGTGATTCCATATTTGCCCTTTTTAACCAAGCCTGACGCAGCGATAGTAGACCCGGCAGGATACAAGCGCTTCTGTTTTTCTTGCCAGCCGCGATTGCGAAAGCGAGCGCCCGCAAAAAAACGACTCAGTTTAATCTGACCGCTCGTATCGCGCAGCATAATCTCAAAGAGGGTGAGTTTAGGATTGCGGGGACTGCTGAAACATTGACAGCGTTTAACGGTTCCAACGATGGTGACTGTTTCACCCGGCTCCAGGTCCCGAATTTTGACTTGACGGGCGTAGTCAATATAGTCCCGGGGGTAGTAGTAGAGGATGTCCCGCACAGTGAATAGGCCTAGTTTGGCCAATCGCTCACTGTTTTTGGGTCCCATGCCTTTTAGATAAGTTACCGCCAAATCTAAAGCTGTTTTTTTTTGCCCCGACCGATGATCGGAGGTAACCAGAGTCTTGGTTTTGGGCGCCTTTTCTTTGGTCGATGAACGCTTTGCAGCGTGTGACTGGGAGGGGAGAGCAACGCCAGAAGCATTGGAGGATCGACTATGATTGGAACCGACGACGGTTTGATCAGATGTCGGCTGTTGATCCGCCTGTTGATGAGCCTCAGACACCTCAAGTTCTTCCAAGGTTCGACGGGTTTGGTAAAGGAACCGACGGGCATCTGCAACTAAATGCTGCCGTTGCGCAAACGATAGATCATCGTAGCGGCCAAATTCTTTTGATAGCGTCCGCCAGCGTTGCTGATCGGCCGACGGGAGCTTAGAGGGAGGGTGATGGAGACTATCACTGAGGAACTCGCTGAAGCGTTGGCGCTTCCCCACCAAATCGTTGAAACCCCGATCCGCCTCTATCGATAATGCTTTTTGCAACCGCACCCAATCCATAGGCTGTTACAGCGACTAGTCTTCATGCCAGCTAGCGCGCCAAGCCGCTTCGGCTTCTGCACTGGCGCGCTCCCGCTGTTTTTTCTTATATGCCTGGGCCAATTTCTTCAGCTTTCCTAACATACTGCGGATTTTACTCCGCCATGCCGATACGGTAGAGTCCGCAAACTCTATCTCAGATAACCGCAGATTGATCGCAATCAGGTGAGTCATTGCAGTGGGTTCGACGGTTTCACTCTCCTCAGCGTCTTCATCTTCAGTATCCTCTTCACCCCCTATTTCCACAAATAGATTCAGCAAATTGGGCGGACCGGCTGGAGCCTCCGCGATCGTCTCAGACTCGCTAGCGGCAGCCAATAAAGATTCGGGTAAGGCCGGTAGAATATCTGCCTGCTGCAAAAAAGAGTTAGCCTTTTTAGATAGGGTTTGCAGAACTTCTCGGATTTTCTGCTCCAAAATCAAATGTTGTCTAGCGATCAGGCTAGGGGTTAAGGTCTCCTTGGGAAGAGGTATAGACTTGTCGCCATCTTTCGCCTCTTCTGCTTCTGCTTTCGCCTCTTCTGCTTTCGCCTCTTCTGGGCTGAGGTCAGACGAAAAGGCAGCCGATAAAGGCGCTTCAGCCGATATCCAGGCTAACGCCTCTAGCGCTGCTTCCGAAAATTTCTGAGGAGGCGTTGCTTCAGCCAAAATATCAGTCAGTTGCTCCGATTCATTGTCTTCTGAAGCATCTGGTTTACTCCCTCGATCAATTCTTCTAGAAAGCAACATCTGAATACGAGCTTTGGTATCCGCCACATCCAAATTGTAATGGGCCGATTGCAATTGCTGCAGTTGAAGCTGGGTTTTCGCTTGAACGCCCAACTTACGCATGGCCTGCTGCAGCTTTTGACGATGGGCGAGGGATAATTTGAGAAAGCGTTCAGGATACGCTTGCGTACAAAGATGATAGCTGGCCAAGATGAGTTGCTGTTTGACTGCATTACCTAGAGCTTCTAGATAATGGGTATAGAGTTTTGTAAACTCCTCATCGCACTGTGTTGTGGCTTTATCCAGTGCAGCCAACTCTCGTTCAATCTGCTCAATTGCTCCGGCCATACTCTTCTGCCGTCCTTGTTCGCTGAACAATTTAATTTGGGCGCCCAGGGGCTAACTCTATTCATTAGTCATCCCCATGCGTTTGCCATAACTTACCTTTTAGGGTTGTAGCGCCTTTTTCTCAGACCTGGAAACGAATGACGACTTGAAAATTAATCAATCTCAAACATAAAACAAGTATCAAATATATAAAGGGCAGGTTTTTGACTCGAGGTTAACCTGCCCCTTTAGCTCATAACCCAAGTGGGTTTATTTTTTCCCTGTCTGAGCTGCAACTTCATCGGCGAAGTTTTCTTCTTCCTTCTCAATGCCTTCACCCAGGACAAATCGAGAAAATCGCCGGACTTGAATATTTTCCCCAAGTTGGGCAATATTCTGCTTAATCAGCTCTTCGACAGTAATATTCTGGTCTTTAATGAACGGTTGATCGATCAGCGACAACTCCTTCAAGCGCTTTTCAATACGTCCTTGAACGATTTTCTCGCGGATATTATTAGGCTTTTTCGCCAAATCATCCCGTCCCATTTCAATGGACTTTTCCTGCTCAACAATTTCCGACGGGATATCGCCAGTTTTGACGTACTCCACATTCGGACAAGCCGCAATTTGCATCGCAACATCTTGGGCGAGCGCCTTAAACTCGTCCCGACGAGCGACAAAATCCGTCTCACAATTAATTTCCACCAGGACTCCAACCCGAGCTCCAACATGGATATAGCTATGGACTAGGCCCTCTGCCGCAACCCGTCCCTCTTTTTTGGAAGCGGAGGCGATTCCCTTCTTCCTCAACCACTCGGTTGCTTTGGTCAGGTCGCCGTCATTTTCTTTCAGCGCCTTCTTACAGTCCATCATGCCTGCGCCTGTTTTATCGCGCAGCTCTTTAACAAGTTTTGCTGATATGTCCGCCATAGTGCCCTAGGTCCTAAATCTCAAACACAGAATTGATTACACTCTCTACTAATTTCGTTGAATGTCGGCACTATTCGCCATTTCCATTTTCATCTGTTTCTTCAACAGCAGCTTCTTCAACTGCTGTTTCTTCAACTGCAGCCGATTCTTCCCCTTCATTGGCCGCAGCAGCCGCTAAATCACTTTCGGTATACTCCGCTGAAGCGACGTCACTTTCATCGTAATCGAATTCATCCTCTGCGCCATCGTAATCTTCGTACAGATCCTCATCCTCCAGTTTGCCATGGGATCCTTCATAGATAGCGTCGGCCAGCTTACCCAGAATCAATTTAACTGAGCGAATGGCGTCATCATTGGCTGGAATTGGAATATCGACCACATCGGGATCACAATTTGTATCCAGCAAAGAAATAATGGGAATCCCCAACTTCTGGCACTCCTGCACCGCGTTGTACTCTCGCCGGGTATCCACGATAATCACCGCGTCTGGAATACGACGCATCAATTTAATGCCGCCTAAGTACTTCTGCAGTTTTTCCAGTTCCCGACGCAACATAGCGCCTTCTTTCTTAGGACGGAGAGCTAGCGCCCCAGTATCTTGCATGCGCTCCAACTCTTTCAACCGTTCGACCCGGGTTTTAATCGTCGCCCAATTGGTTAGCATTCCCCCCAACCAACGCTGGTTGACAAAATAGGAGCCACAGCGAGCGGCTTCTTGGGCGACAATCCCAGCCGCCTGACGCTTGGTGCCGACAAAGAGAAATTTTTGTCCCTTTTCTGCAGAGGTGCGGATGAAGGCGTAAGCTTCCTCCATGAGCTTGGCCGTTTGGACAAGATCGATAATGTGGACCCCGTTACGGGAGGTGAAAATGTAAGGATCCATTTTCGGGTTCCACCGACGAGTCTGATGCCCAAAGTGAACCCCAGACTCAAGCAATTGAGCCAAACTGACAACTGGCATATCTTCCAAATACTCCTTTTTCGGGTTAAGCCTCCATCCAGGCGTATTTCAAGGGGCAGGTAGCGCTTATCAATCGACAATAAAGTTAGGCAGACTTGTCTGCTAACCACTTTCGATCGACTGCTAGGAGCCCGAAACACCCGAAACCCTGGATGTGCGGATTTTAAACAACTTTACTAGCTTACCACAGCTCAGCGGCTAGCTTTCAAGCAATTTATGGGAATTGCAAGGGGGGTTCAAGCAGGGATAGAGTTTCAGTAGAAGACGGTAGTAAGGAGATGGGGAGATGGGGGATGCGTCATCGGAAGGTGATGTTGCTGCGTCTTTTTTTCTAGCGTGGAGCCTATCAGCTGGAGGCCAGCAGTATGGACTATTCAACTGTTCTCGCAGAAGTCAATAAGGCATCGTTATTTGATTTGTACCGACTGATGGCGGCGGTTAATCAGCAACTCGACAATCCTGAACGGATAGAAGCGGTTAAACGTCGGCTTAAACCGGGCCAGGAGATTACCTATTTTGACGCGCAAGAGAATCGGTTGATTACGGCGACGGTTATTAGCTTGCATCGCACCCGCCTCTTGGTTCAAAACAAGCATGATGGCGAACGCTGGAATATTCGGTTCTGCGCGGTGAATCTGGATCAGGCGGAAACGGATATTCAGGCGATATCAGGGAAGCAAACGTTTGATCGCAGTGAATTTAAGGTGGGCGATCGCGTTGGTTTCTACGATCGCCAAAATCAAGAACGCTATGGAAAGATTATTCGACTGAATCAAAAAACCGTCACCCTAGATTGTCAGGGTTCAAAATGGCGAGTTTCTTATAGCTTTTTGTTTAAAATCATCGACGCTTAACCGACAGGTCTTACAGAAAGACACAACATCGACCAAAGTCAAACTTAGGCTAGGCGGGACTTTCCTTACCTAATTATGCCTGCCCGATCAGGCGGCCAAAATATTTTGCTGGCCTTGCCAAAAATGTTCTGTTCCGGCAGGAATCCCCAGGAATGACTATCGTAACTACTGTTGCGATTATCTCCCAATACAAAATAAGCTTTCTGAGGAACCACCTCGGGTCCCCACTGATAATCTGGCGGGGCTTTGATATAAGGCTCTTCAAGGGCTTGATCCCCAACGAGCACCTGACCTCCAATAATTTCGATACGCTCCCCGGGTAAACCAATCACTCGTTTAATAAAAGCATCACGCCGTGAAGATGCTGGAAACAACTGATCTGGCGGCCAAAATACAACAATATCGCCTCGTTTCGGTGAATCGAACCGATAGCTGATTTTTTCGATAATGAGACGGTCATTAATTTGTAGAGTCGGCTCCATTGCCCCTGAGGGGATGTAACGAGCTTCTGCGACGCCAGCCCTAATACCGATTGCGCTAGCAAAGCTCAAGAGCTGAAATAGCAATAGCAGCAGACAAACTCTGATAATCAAACGTTCAAATTTAGGCCGTCCTGTCGGTGAAGTCTGGTACGAGTGATAGATGCAATAAAGTGATAACGCTATCACCAAGATCTGAATTAAAGGGATCGCCCCTGTCAATCCCAATAAGACTATGAACAGGCTGAAAAATAAACCTGCCCACACCCACTGCTTTTGATACAAATGCCCCAAACCCGGCAAAATATCAGAGAGAAAGACCGCCAGCCAAGGATCTTTGTCACTTTTTCTCAGTCTCTCAAACTCATTGCTGTTACTCTGTCGGACGCATCGATGCGCATCGAAAAGGTTCAAAACAGATAAGATAAGGTATCCGATAAAGAGCTGAAACCCCAGATTTATGCTGCCTGTAGGACTCAAAATAATCCAGCCTAATAGGACTGTCAGCACAACTGTGGCGATAATCCAAACCACTCCTCTTAAGCGTTGTCCTGCATATATTTGACCAATTCCTGGGAAAAGGGTCGATAGGATAACTGCTAGCCAGGGTTCTTTATCCCTAGTAGATGTATGACTGGTCATCGCCCAACAAACGACAGGAGCTAAATTGAATTCCCCTAATATAACCCTTGAAGCCAGCCCAATCTCGAACTTCTTCAAACACTCATCCACCTATCCAGCCTTTATTAGCAGAAACCTTGTCTAATTGAGCTGACTACAGATTCTCTGGTGTTAAACTCTGATGTTGCCTTACGATCCGATTCAGGGCGGCTAAAAATTCTTGTTTTGCGTAGGGTTTAGTAAAATAGGCCGCCGCTTCTAATTTCATAGCCATTTGTCGATATTCTTGGCTGTCCCAATTACTGAGCATGACCACGGGCACTTTCGTTAAGGCGGGATTTTGGCGATAACAGCTAAGAAACTCAAACCCATCCAGATTAGGCATTTCAACATCACAAATCACCAACTTCAGATTGGGATGGTGTTTCAGTTGTTCAATCGCCTCCTGTCCATCCTGAGCTTGAAGTACTTGATAGCCTGCTTCTTCTAAAGTAACCGTTAGAATTTGTCGGATCGTGGGGGAATCGTCAACCACCAAAACAATCCCTTTGCTAACCCGCACCTGAGGGGCGGTTACAGAGGGCGTTGCAGGATCCAGCAAAGGGGAATTGGCGAGAGGAAGAGGGGCTAAATCAGGCGAGGGAGCCATCGAGGAGACAGGTGGACTCAGACTGCTGAGCTCTTGATTGAGCAGCGCGATCGCATCAATAACCGGAACCCGCTCTCCATTGTCCAACCGGGTATGACCGTAGAGATATCGCGGGGACGAGATCGCGGCGTCTGGCGGTTGCACTCTGAGTTCTGATTCAACCATTAGACGCGTAATGGGGGACTCTAAGGCGACTATTTGCAGCTCTTGACGAATGATCAGAGTGGGCGTCGGTTTATACTTGGCGGCCGGTGTCGGCGAGGTCAACGTAAGGAGGGCTCCGTCTCGCCCTGCGGACAGTGCGTAGAGTCGGAGGAGGTGTTCCCGCCATTGCAAGAATCGTTTATTCTGGGACTGAATAATCTGATCTGTTTTAGGCGTCAAATGCTCTTCGATATAGCGATAGGGTAAGACATACACCCTAGAATCGGATAACCAAATGAACAATTGCGCTGTTTTGAGAGATATTTCAGGCAAAGGGTCCAAGTTAGAGGGCGCTAGGTCCATCGGGAGCCCCTCTGCAGTCTGGCGATTGGTCTCTGGCGCAGCGGGAAAATCTCCCTCTCCCCAAATCTCTTCTAAAGAAGGGGTTGTCAGGGTTTCCCCAGGGGGAATGTCTGGAGCCATGAGGTGAGTGGGTTCGGGCAAAGACTCAATGATGGTCGGTGCGGGAGCATTAAACTGGGTTGCCGTCAGCGTCAGGGGAATTTGGAGGATGAAAGTGGTTCCCTGCTGAGGCGCTGAGCGCACTGTAATTGAGCCCTGCAAAGCTTTTAATTGAGACCTCACCACATCTAATCCAATACCGCGTCCAGAGAGTTCATTCACTTTAGAAGCGGTGGAAAATCCGGGTTCAAACAGCAGATCCAAAAGCTGCGACTCAGAACGCCGACGAGCTTCTGCGGAGGGTAGCAAGCGTCTTTGTATGGCCCGCTCGCGGATCTGCTCGAACGCCAATCCTTGGCCATCGTCTTTGACCTCAATCACAATCTGTTTGCCCTGCTGATAGGCGAACAGATGTATTTGTCCTGTCTCCGGTTTTCCCCGCTGACGTCGGATCATGGGCAATTCAATCCCATGGTCAAAGGCGTTGCGAACTAAGTGTATCAGCGGATCGTATAGCTTTTCAGCGATCGCTTTATCCACCAATATCTCAGCGCCAGTGACAGTGAGCTGAGCTGGCTTGTTATACGTCGTCGTTAACCGTTGCAACACCTGCTGTAAGCGACTGAAGACACTTTCCAGCGAGGCCATACGAGCGTCTGTTAGATCCCCTTGCAGGGTGGTGACCAGTTGCTGCTGGTTTTTTAGGGTTTGACTCCACTGTTGATGAACTAAGGCCGCCTGTCCAGTGGTTTCATCCAGATGGGCAATTTCTTCTAAAGCCGTCTTCAGTAAGGCGCTCAGTTCATGGTTAGCGTTTGCCGCAGAGTCATCGACTGGGGATGCCGTGGCAGCTGTCTGATCTCCCTTAGATTGAGCCCAAATTTTATTCAGAGTTTGTTGATGTTGTTGAAATTTCTGTCTCAACTTCTGCAGGGTGTCCTGGAGTTGGTCTTTGGCGGAGTCTTGACGATTTTGGTGGGATAACAAGTCTCCCGTTAAGTCCGTTAAGCGTTCTAGTCGTTCAACATCCACCCGAATAGTTTGGGACGACGAAATCGATGAAGGATGCCTGTCAGACCGCTCATTTTGCTCGGGGTGTTGCTGCGGCTGCGCCCCGTCCTCCACAGCTGAGGGCTTAGGAGCATCGATTGGCTGATAGTGGATGCCAGCGAGTTGCTGTAGGGTGGTGGAGGGCGCTCCGCCCCGGATGCGATCGCCTTCCATGACGGAGGCTTGCCCCTGTCTCAGATCCGCCAGGGTAATCTGAGCAATGGTCATGGCTTGATCAGGATGGGCGTCTAGGGCTGCGATCGCAGTTTGAGCAATTTCCCCAAATCCCTTCAAATCTAACGCTTCCGCCAAACCTAGGAAAACATCGGATTGCTCGCGTAAAACCATAGCAATCGGTCTTACCGTCGGCTGCTTCAAGGCCGATTCTAAAGCAGCTAACCCTTCTCCGACAACAGTTGAAAAAATAGAATGGGTGATATCTATACCCAACTCCACAGAGGTCGGCAATTGCGATGTCTGGGTTGCAAAAGAGCCCAATTTAGCTTGCAATTGGGCGAAAATCGCCGTCGCCTGATCAGACACCTGCCCCTGATCAAGGGGGGTATGATTCAATTCTGCCGTTAACAACAAACGTAAGCATTCATAGCACCGAAATAGTAAGGCTTCCAAGGCCGAATCAATGACTCGAGCGGGGTTATGAAGCGTATTGAACACGTCCTCCAAATCATGGGCCAGCTGGTGAATAGTCTGCAGATCAACACTGGCCGCCATTGCCTTCAAGGTATGGGTCGCCCGCATCAGGTTATAGACTTTATTAAGGCTGCGGTCTTCCTTTAGAGTCAGCAGATCTTGTTCAATCGTTTGCAACAACTCCGGAGCTTCCGCCAGGAAACAGGCATAAGCCTGGCCACGGGGTTGGGGGACGTTACTCATAGCTTAGTTCTGCTCGAATATGCGGGGTGCTAATCGCCCACCCAGCTTGGTGTTTGGTGAGTTAAGCAAAGAGTCATCAAAGGAAGCGGTGTTAGGGGGAAGGCTGATCACTTGATCCAGCAGTATTGTGAGATCAATGACCGAACATAAGTCATCTTTGCCTTGACGGGTATAACCACTCAAATACTCCGGAGATGCACTTGTGCGATTTTGAGCCTGAATTACCAGTTCAGAATCCGTGATCAGACGACTGATAATAGACTCTAGAGCAATAAGCCGCCGCCCATGACGAACTACCAAAATGAGTATTGCACCGTGTTCCATTTTACCAGACGGAACTGTGGCCGCCAGCTTGGGCTGGAGTAAGCCGGACAAGCCATAGAGCGGGAGCATCTGATCTCGCCAATGGACAAAACGCTGATTCCGAGATTGGATGATTTGGTCAGCTTTTGGCGTCAAATTTTCTTCAATCCTGGTATACGGCAAGAAAAAAACAATAGAGCCCGCCATCCAGATAAAAAATTGAGTGGTCTTAAGGCTTCGCTCTGCAACCGAATTTCCAGACAATTGACTGGCTGCATTCGCCAGCGAATCTTGAGGATTGAAAGGTAGTTCAACGATTCCCTGATCGGACAATTGAGCATGTTTGACCGCAATTCCTTTAGCATGCTCCTTGAAGATATTGGTTTGAGCAGCGCGGAATCCTGCTAGAGCGATTTTTCCGATCGTCCGGGCGGAAAAAGGATCGGTCTTTAAACCCGCCAGCATTGTTTGGCCAATGGCAATCACCTCAACCAGGCCCCATCGCTCGCCTAGTCTGATTAGGGCGTTTGCCTGCACACCTAACTCTGCAGGTAATTGATTAATTTGAAAATGAGACAAAACTGCTTCTATACTCTCCAACCGCTGTAAGACTTCCGAAGCAACCGTTAATTCAGAACCATTTGCAGAAGGTTCAATTAGCGCAGGTCGGTTGCCGCCGCCAGGCAATGACGGATCCAGTTTGACCTCCATCTGGATGAAGATAGGCAGCACATCGGCAAGGATACCGGATCCGTCATAATGACCCATTCCGATTTGAGCAGACAGCGATTGTTGGAGACAGACAATGGCTTCCAAGAGGAGATTAACGAGTTCCGCGTCAATCACAGCCGATTGCTGACGCAGAGATTGGAATATATCCTTAAAACGGCGCGCTAATGTTTCAATATCGGGCAAATTCAGATATCCAGATCCTCCCTTCAGATCGTGGGCGGCCCGAATCAGCATGTCGATTGTGGCGGAACTGGGATAGTCAGAAAGTCCAAGAACTTCTTCCTGCATATTTTCTAAGAGATCTAGCGCCTCTTGAAAGAAAATTCGTCGCGCTTCTGCCTGAGTATCTCCTTCAACAGCCATAGCAGATTACCTGTATTGAACAAAGTAGAGGTTAGAGGGCGCGTTATTGATCTCTTTTCACCTGAGGGAATTCACGTCAAACATGAAGTCCCAGAAGAAAACGGTAGATGGGTAGATGGGTAGATGGGTGGATGGGTGGATGGGTAGATGGGTGAAATAAATTTCCCCTACCCCCCTTTGAAAAAGAGGGAGAAGCTCAAAGTCTTTCTCTTTCTCTAGCGAAGCGGTTCGTTAGCGCGGGGATTGAGGGGGATCGAGTAACCTCCACAATCAGTGGCAAGACGTGTGCGAACCCTCTCTGACTGAATACCGGAGTGAGGACCCAACTTGAGAATGGCTATACCAGTTGAACCAAGAGGGAACCCTCTCGCCGCCTTTCGGAATCAGTAGAACCGGAAATTTTTATGAGTTGGGTTCTGGCGGCTGTGATTCAGCCTCCGGTAGAGTGAGGGTGGTTAATGACTTCACCACCGCCGCAGATTGTTCTGAGGTATGGTGAGCAAAGTTCGCCACGTTTAAGGCGGCTCGACTGGCGGCGGTCGACGTCTTGACCTGACCCGCTGCAGCTTGGGCCATCTTGCCCACCAACATACTCATCTTGGCGCTAACGGCGGCAATCTCACCGAGTTTATTTTGGGTCTCCTTAGTTAATTCAGTTTCAGTGAGAGCCTGTTCAGCGCCGACTTCCATATCAGCGGCTAGCGAGTTCGCCTCCGCTTCAATTTCCAGCACCAGAGGCTCTGTAACCGCAGTGGTCTCGGCCAACTGTTGGCTTAAGGAGCGAATGGTTTCCGCCACAGAGAGGACGGACATCTGACCGCCTTCCCCAGTCCGGCCTGCCGTAATAGCCACATTCATCACTTGCTGGTTCATTTGCAGCGTTAGCTCGTTAATTAATGTGAGGGCTTTCGCAATCTGTTGAGAGGATTGTCCCAGCTTTTTGCTTTTGGCGGCGGCTCCCATCGCAATTTCCTGCAGGATAGAAATGCTATCTACGGTCTGGCTAATGAGTTCATGGCCAATTTGGATCGTTTGATCCGTTTTCTGAATTTGCAATTCGGCTTGATGGGCCGTGGTGACCATTTCTTGGGCCGACTCGGTCACGGTTTGAATTTGTGCGATCGCGGTCTCAACCGTCTCAGTCTGGCTCTGGGCCTCCTCCGAAAGAGTCTTAAGGGCGAATTCGCTGTCCTTGAGTAAAACAGCCATCTGTTGTTGAATTTCCGCCTCTAACGACATTTCATTCACCCGTCCGATCAACTTGGCGTTATCGAGGGCATATCCAACTTGGACGGCAAGTTGAGTGAACCAACCGATTTCCAGAGACTTCCAATCCCGAGGGCCGGAACATTGATGGGCCACCAGCAAACCCATCAGCTTCCCTTCATGCAGCACGGGGACGACCAAATTGGCCTTGACAGCGAGGACTTCTAATTGGTCAATATAGCACTGGGTTAAGCCCCCCTCATAGATATTATTGAGGGCCCGAACCCGGCCATTTTCATACTTTTTGATATACCGAGCTTCAAAACAGGGGTCTTCGATGGTGCGGCCCAACGCCTGAGGCCAGTTGGCGCCCACCGACTCAGCAATCACAACTCCTTGGGATTGCCGATCCACACTGTAAATCACCGCGCGGTCGCAGGTAAGCACCCGGCGCGCTTCCTCCACTGCAGTCTTGAGCACATCCTCTCGACTCAGTGAGGCGTGAATTTGCCGGGTAGCGTCCATAAAGAACGTCTGCCACTCAACCTCACGGGCGGCTTCTTCCGCCATTTGATTGACATGGCCCACCAATTTAGCATTATCGAGGGCGTATCCCACCTGCACGGCAATTTGCGTAAACCAATCAATTTCCAGCTGTTTCCAAACCCGAGGTCCGGAACACTGATGAGCCACAATGAGTCCCAACAGTTTCCCTTCATGGAGCACAGGAGCGACCAAATTGGCCTTGACGGCAAGTATTTCCAGTTGGTCGATATAACACTGGGTCATACCCGCCTGATAAATATTATTGAGGGCTCGAACCCGGCCATTTTCATATTGTTTGATATACCGGGCTTCAAAACAGGGATCCTCGATGATTCGACCTAAGGCTTGGGGCCAGTTGTCGCCCACCGACTCAGCAATCACAATCCCCTTGGATTCCCGATCAACACTGTAAATCACCACCCGGTCACAGGTGAGAACGCGGCGCGCTTCTTGCACTGCTGAAATGAGCACATCTTCTCGGCTGAGGGAAGCGTGAATTTGCCGCGTGGCGTCCATAAACAAAGTCTTCCACTCGGTTTCAAGGGCGGCCTCTTGGGCCATCTCGGTCACCCGGCCGACTAACTTAGCGTTATCCAGGGCGTACCCCACCTGCACGGCGATTTGCGTGAACCAACCGATTTCCAGTTCCTTCCAAGCCCGAGGTCCAGAACACTGGTGGGCGACCAAGAGGCCTAACAGCTTGCCTTCGTGGAGCACGGGCGCAACCAAATTCGCCTTAACAGAGAGTACTTCGAGTTGGTCAATGTAGCATTGGGTTAAGCCGCTTTCATAAATATTATTGAGGGCTCGAACGCGGCCATTTTCGTACTTTTTGATGTATCGAGCTTCAAAACAAGGGTCTTCAATGGTGCGGCCCAAGGCTTTCGGCCAGTTGCCCCCCACCGATTCAGAAATCACAACTCCCTGTGATTCCCGATCAACGCTGTAAATCACCACCCGGTCACAGGTCAAAACCCGACGCGCTTCTTCCACCGCAGACTTGAGCACATCCTCTCGGCTGAGGGAGGCGTGAATTTGTCGGGTAGAGTCCATAAAGAAGGTCTTCCACTCGGTTTCAAGGGCGGACTCTTCGGCCATTTCGGTCACCCGACCGACTAACTTGGCGTTATCCAGGGCGTACCCCACCTGCACGGCAATTTGTGTAAACCAACCAATTTCTAGGGGTTTCCAAACCCGAGGGCCTGAGCACTGATGGGCCACCAGCAACCCCAAAAGCTTGCCTTCATGGAGGACGGGAGCGACTAAATTGGCCTTGACGGACAGCACTTCCAGCTGGTCAATGTAACATTGGGTCATACCGCCTTCATAGATATTATTGAGGGCTCGGACCCGACCGTTTTCGTACTTTTTGATATATCGAGCTTCAAAGCAGGGGTCTTCGATGGTCCGGCCCAAGGCTCTGGGCCATTTTCCCCCCACTGATTCGGCAATCACAACCCCTTTGGATTCCCGATCGACGCTGTAAATCACCACCCGGTCACAGGCAAGCACCCGACGAGATTCTTCCACCGCAGATTTGAGCACATCCTCTCGATCCAGAGAAGAGTGGATTTGTCGGGTAGCGTCCGTCAAGAATGCCTTCCACTCGATTTCGTGGTCGGCTTCCTGCTGGAGTGTCGTGTTTTCGGCGAACAAGGCGGCCGTATCCAGGGCAAAGCCGACTTGGGCGGCCAACTGAGAAAACCAGCGGGTTTCAAACGGCTGCCAAGCGCGGCTTGCGGAACAATGCTGAGCGATTAGGAGTCCAAATATAACTCCCTGCTTCAGGATGGGAGCCGCTACATAAGCCTTGACGGCGAAGGCGTCGAGTTGCTCCATGTAAGCCTGGGGCAGGTCGGCGGCGTAAATATCCTCAATGACTTTGACCCACCCTGTCTGGGAAACCTCAACCGGGTGATCGCCTAAATAGGGGTCTCTGATTGGGGTCTTTAATAGTTTGGGCCAGCCCTTCGCAACAGATTCCGCCATGACTACGCCGCCCACCTCTGGATCAAGCGTACAGACAATCACTCGGTCAACGCCAACCATTTTGCGACAGGCGTCGACGGCGGTCTGGAGGATATCGGGCTGGCTTAAGGATTCATAGAGACGGTGGATATCAGCTCTGAAAGCCTGAGCCAACTTTGCTTCGTTGGCTGCCTGGGCTTGAAATCTGGCGTTATCCAAGGAGATACCCACATGGTTCGCCGACTGGGTAAATAAGTCAATTTCAAATTGCCGCCATACCCGAGGACTGGCGCACTGGTGGGCAATTAATAAACCAAAGAGCTGATCGCCATTCAAAATGGGCGCCACTAAATTCGCTCGGACGGCGAATGCTTCTAGTTGTTCGATGTGACAGGGCGTCAGGCCCGCCGCATAGATATCATCGATGGCTTTAACTCGACCGTGTTGGTAAGACTCAGTATATTGGCTGCTAAAACAGGGGTCGTCGATCCTTGCCCGTAGGGCTTTGGGCCATTTGGTCTCGACGGATTCGGCGATCACGGTTCCCGCCCCATTTGGCTCGAGGGCGTAGACAATGACGCGATCCGAGTTAAGAGCCTGGCGGACTTCTTCGACCGCTGTTCTGAGGATATCGGTTTGGGTGCGGGCGTGACGAATGGCGTAAATGGCGTCTGCGAATTGCTGCGCCCCTTCACTGCGATTTTGTCGAGCGGCTTGGGCGTTGACGACAGCGGCGGCGGTCATGGCTGAACGCAGAGTTCGGTTTGACCCGAGGGCGGCGATCGCACCCGATAGCAGCGCCATTCCTCCCGTCCCTAACAAGAGAAGCGCCAACTGTTCTTTTTGCTGGATCAATGTGGTGGCGGCCAATTGAGTGGCGCCTTCTCGTTTAGCTTCGGTAATTTGCCGATCAATGGCTTGGTTGCCAAAGTAATATAGAGCGGAGCCAATGCCTAAAATCGGTAACATGCCCAGTGCGATCGCCCAACCCATCGCTTTGTTTTTAAACCCTTGGAAACTTCGGGACTGAAACAATTTTTCCTCAGGGGTCGCTTGCATAGAATTTAATTTAGAAAGTTCAGCCATTAAAAAACCTCAAAAATATCTCAGCAAGAAATGTGAAATACCCCGCATTACTGGATTGCTAAAAAGTTAGAAATAACAGTCATTAGAAATAACAGTCAGCGGATACGCACAAATCCCGTCCTAGCAATCGCTTCCTGCCCCTGATCCGTCAACAAAAATTCCGCATAGGCCTTGCCTGCCCGTTCTGCAAGCTCGCCATTCTCCTTTACCGCCACATACAAATAGCGCGTGAGCGGATACTGCCCCGTTCGAAAGGCTTCTGTATTGACTTGATTCCGCTGCTGGGGACAGCTTTCAGGGAGGACCACCGGTTCTTGATAAGGCGAAATAAACTCACCGGGTTTACGGGCGAGGGGCAGCGGCCTGATGGAGCATTGGGGCACCACCGTTGGCGCAGAGGCGTAATAAATCCCTCCGGGCGTTTCCCCCAGCTGACGCAGCGCTTGAGTGGTGGTGTCAACAAAATTAACCGTCCACCCAAATTCCTCACCCCCCAGAATTTCTTGCGAGAAAAACTCCACTGCGCCGCCCGCCTCAATCGGTCGAGAATAGGGGGTAATGGTGAGATCAGGGCCTCCCACCGCTTGCCAATTGGTAATCTCACCGCTGTAAATTCCTTGCAGCTGGTCCAGCGTCAATCCAGGAACCGTTAACTCTGGATTGACCGCGACAGCGATACCATCAATCGCAATTGGAATTTGCTTGAGCGTAAATCCACGCTGCTCCGCTTGACGATATTCTTGGTCCAATAACGGTCGAGCCGTTTGCGCCAAGCTTAACTGATCGGTCATTAACATCTGAATGCCTGATTCAGAGCCCGTGGGCGCTTGAATAGGCTCAACGTAGCGTAACTGAAACTCAAGGCGTTCGGCTTGAATGGCGGAATCGATCTGTAGTCGAATGGGAGCCCAAGCGGGACTCCCGCCGTAAGTAAAGAGGCCGGTGGGAACGTTGCGCACCTGAGCGAAGGTCTCTGGAGGATACATCGCGTCAGCCTGAGTAAATTGAGCGCTGGATTTGTGGATGAATCGCCAAACACCGATTCCCAAGACCCCCGCTGTCCAGATTAGGGCCACACTAATCAGTAACGGACTTCCGAGCAAAGCTAGGGAACTGACACGTCCCCTCTGTGGTTTATTCATTACGTGTTTCTTCATTAACAGGCGTTGGGATCATGACTGATGTATTCCAAATACGAGGGAAGATCGAGTGAGGGCTTTATGCCTGACGATGCAACGGTAGATATTGCTGCACGATGAGGAAAACCTTCTCCGAATCAATCGGCTTAGAGATAAAGGCAGTCGCCCCAACCAGCTTGGCTCGCACCCGATCTACCAGGCCGTCATTGCTCGTGACAATGATCACAGGCGTCTCTTTCAGGGCTGACACCCGACGGATCTGCCCACAGACCTCATAGCCATTTGTCTGGGGCATGAGTAAATCTAAAAAGATCAGCCCTGGGCGATGCCTGAGCACCATCGGCAAAGCTTGGATAGGATCTCGAATATTAATGAACTGGCATCCAACTCGGGCCAGAATCTGACTCATCGCCAAGGCGTCAAATTGGCTGTCTTCGATATAGACCACCAAGGGCCCAGGCGATCCAGCCTGGATTGGTCCCGCAAAAGTCGCCACTGTAACTGGCCGAGACGCTGCAGGCGCAGATGCCTGGGGGGTAGCGTAGAGATCCTGAACCTCACTCATACCGATCGCGCCCTGACGGATATACGGCAGAACAGATTGGAGTAGGCGCAAGACAGGATGTTTTAACTTGACCGCTAAATCGCGCAGCGTCAGATCGCCAACCAACTGATTTCTCAAATTGTGGTAAACAAGGGTAGATGTCTGATTCTGTAATGCCTCTGCATCCCAAATAATCGGAGCCAAGTTAGGGGAATAATCCGCTAGCCCCGCTTGCCGCCAGTGATCCCAATTTTGACTGGTTTGTTGGAAAACTTGGTCGGTTTGAATCAGCGCCAATGTGGGATCAATGGGCTTTTGAGGAATCCACCGGGCGCTTAAAGCCGTTCCCCCCCCCTGATGGAGTTGTACCCACTGGATGATATCAAACAAGATTTCCAGCAGAGTCCCGATGACTGCAGCTCGCATTTGCTGCCACGACACCTTTCTCTCCTTAACCAATGCCGCCAAGGATGGATATCCCCCCAGTGGGTCTCCATTTAGCCGTTGAAAATCAAGCGGCTCACCCCCAAAATTTGGGCAGTGTTGGGACAGTTGCCGACACCAACGACGAATGGGATGGATTGGGCTGGTTCCCCAAATTAGATACCCCATACGAAAGAAAAGGCTCCACTGGGGGGAAGAGGGTGTTTGAATACAGAAATCTAAGCGGCCCGTCACGTGGGTTTCACTGCAGGCCTGAATTTGCCGTTTAAGTTCATCAATGTTTTTGACTGGATAATACGCAGCTGTGGGTTCGATCAAGCCAATGCTGACCTGAGTCAGCATTGTCCGAAAATCAACGTTTTTTTTAAGGGAACTCATATTAAATCTCTAGTCAGATATCCATATTAAATTCCCCAATTTTCTTACTTAAATCAGAGAAGAAAAGCGACTTTTTATAACCAAAAATCACTCAAAATTCACGCCTTTCAGCGATGTTCATGTCATTAATGAGCAAATTAATTTTGGCTCCATTTCATCCAAGCAAGAAAAAATTTAAAGGTGTCAAACAAAAAAACCATAAACAATTCACAAATAACCATAAACAATTCACAAATAACCGAGAGTCTCTCACGACCCAGAGAAGATGAGACGGGATATTTGCTGTTTAATCGCTACTGCAAGTAGATTCTTGAGCGCCCTGCTTATGAAGGTAGACACCCCTTCTTGGCTAAGATCCATAAGGGAAGGGAAAGTACAGAGACGATAGTTTTGCCTCTAATGGCGATCCTAAATCAATCATGAAATATAATGATGCGACGAACATCACCGATAAAAGGTTTCATAATTCCCCCAAATACCTTGAGGATTTTTGACTCAGGTTGATGTTAATGACCCTATTATAATTAATTAAATAATAATTAAGCTATTTTTATGGTTTATTGATTCTATTCCACCAACTCGTGGCTATACAAAATAGGTTTCATGGGTAACGGTTTTGAATTACATATGTATGCAATATGTTTACGAATTGCCTGAAACACAACAGTAAAAAACAAAAGAAGTTATTTTCCAGGCTTCATTACTCTGATCCTCAATTTGTGTAACAAACTTTTAATCTGATCCGGTAACTGTGGGTCAGGCTGTAGATGGGATATCTAAGAGTGAGATATTCCGTACAGTGTCCGACGCCATGCTATCGATTTACTGGTTTAGTTTCCTCCTTGGGGGCATCTTCGTCGCCCTAGCCGCTCTCAGTGGATTTGACGGCGTTGACTTTGACACCGAGGCGGATATTGATGTCGAACTCATCGATCAGAATGAAGCCCCCAAAGGAGCCGCCCAAAACCGGACAAAGCGGAAACGCCGCCGCCTTATGGTCGGTCCATCCCTGCTGAAGATGGTCAAAACACTCAAGTTCTGGACATTTGGCAGTTGCTTTTTCGGGCTTACCGGCCTCCTATTGTCTTTCCTGCAGCCGACTCTCTCAACCCTAGGGATCGCCATTATCGCTTTCGGCGTAGGGCTCCTCTGCGGAACTTCCATGTCAGGAATATTGGTCTTTCTCCAACGTCGACAAGCCGACAGCCTGGTCCGGTCTGCGGATTTAGTCGGATTAATCGGGACGGTAGAAGTTCCGTTCGATTCCACCCGTCAAGGCAAAGTTCGTCTGAAGCTGAAGGGATCAATGGTGGATTTTATCGCCTTTACTAACGATTCCCAGGGATTTGGTCAGGGTGATCCGGTATGGGTGGTGGGGACTGAGAAAAATCGCTTGTGGGTTGTCTCGACTGAGACCCTAGACCCTTCATCCTCTCCCTAACGTTTTTTCCCGAATGGGGTTCCTGATTGACCAACAGCCTTTACATCTTAGGCCGCGGCTCTGCTCTATTGATCCAGTGTGTAGAAAATAGATGAAACAATGAATGTGCAAATGAACGTCCAGGCCTTCCCACCCCAAGTAGGGGAGATGGTGAAGGTCGCTCAAGTCTCTGCAGAGTCCCCG
>JASJDH010000533.1 GCA_030065175.1 Leptolyngbyaceae cyanobacterium MO_188.B28
TAATCATGGCAGCACCCCAGTTTAGAAGCAAAGGTCCAGAGGCTCTGACGTAATCAGGCTAAACTGGTTTCATTCTGACCTCCCTGAAACAGCGATTGAGCCTTAAGGACAAGAGGCATGTTTGCACCGAAAACCATTCTCGTTACAGGCGCCAGTCGGGGTATCGGTCTATTGACGGTTAAGTCGCTGGCCAACGCGGGCCACTATGTTTTTGCAGCGATGCGCGACTTGCAGGGGCGTAACAACGCGATCGCTCGCGAGTTGATAGATTGGGCTGAGGAGAACGACCTCACCCTTGAGACCGTTGAAATGGATGTCACGAACGAATCTTCAGTCAACGCTACAATTCAAGCGATCGAAAAGGACAGGTCGATCAACGTGCTCATCAACAACGCGGGCATCATGCCGACTGGCCTAACCGAGGCGTTTACGCCGGAGCAAATCAAAGCGTGCTTTGACGTCAATGTCCTTGGCCCAGCCCGCGCCTGCAGAGCTGTCTTGCCCCATATGCGCGATCGACGCTCCGGCTTGCTGATCCACATTAGCTCCACTGCTGGACGGGTGGCCATCCCTTTCTTCGGCGTGTACTGCGCCAGCAAATGGGCGCTCGAAGCCTATGCAGAGTCCTTGCACTATGAACTGGCGCCCTTCGGAATTGAATCCATCCTTGTGGAGCCGGGGGGTCACAGCACCGACCTTGTCAAAACGGCTCCAGCGCCGACGGATCAGGATTGTCTGCTTGGTTATGGAAAGTTCGCCGACGGTCGCGACCAGATGCTCGGTATGTTCGAGCGGATGTTTGCGGTGGGCGAGAACATCACAGACGCACAGAATGTGGCCGATAAAATTGTAGACCTGATCGAAATGAAAGGCCCCAGACCCATCCGAACGACCGTTGGCCAAGATATGGGCCTCAATCAAATCAACGCCAACGTCGCACCGGTTCAGTCCGAATTGATAAAATCTCTTGCGGATAGGGTCAAATTTTGAGCCTTCTACAGATTGTTGCTACTTTCCCTTTGCTCCCCATCTCCCCCATCTTCCCCAAACGCAATAAATTGCGTCACTACATACATTCCTTCCCTGCTCCCCATCCTCCCCAAGAGCAATCTAAGATAACTGCACAACCATACAAAGCTTACCCCTCATGATCATCGATCCCCAAGCAGTTCCTGACAGAACCGGCACTAACTATCCAGCCTCCTTCAAAACCCGAGTCGCAGGCCGCAGTAAGAAACGAGTCGGCAATGCTGCTGGCCTCAAAAACTTCGGCGTCAATTGGGTCACATTAGCGCCCGGCGCCAGCTCCGCCCTCAGGCACTGGCACGAAAAGCAAGACGAATTTGTCTACATCATCCAAGGTGAACTCATCCTCATCACCAATGATGGAGAACACATACTGAAATCAGGCATGATGGCCGGGTTCCCAGCAAGCGAGGTCAATGGCCACCATCTGGTCAACCGCTCCACCGCCCTTGCAATCTATCTAGAAATCGGCGATCGCACCCCCAACGACCTCGTCCACTACCCCGACGATGATATCTCCGCCCACGACACCCCCACCGGCTGGACCTTCACCCATAAAGACGGCAGTCCCTACTAGTTACCCATCCACCCATCCACCCATCTACCGGCGCCAATTCCCCATAAAATTTCCCCGCCTCTTCTGTAGAAGATGAGAGGTAGGGTATAGGGTGTAGAGTGTAGGGTTTAATTGGCTAGAGACACCCATGGGTCAAGAAATTGAACGGAAATATTTAGTGGAGGGGGACGAGTGGCGTTCCCTTGCGGTGGGCCAGTTATATCGTCAAGGTTATCTACCCACGGAAGAATGTACAGTAAGGGTTCGCGTGATTGGAAAAAAAGGCTTCTTGACCATTAAAGGGCCAAGTACAGGGATTTCTCGGTCTGAGTTTGAGTATGAGATCCCGACGCAGGATGCTTTGGATATGATGGATAGCCTTTGTGTCGGTCCCTTGATTGAAAAGATGCGCTACCGTATTGAACGCAATGGATTGATTTGGGAAGTGGACGAGTTCATGGGGGAAAACGAAGGACTGATTATGGCGGAAGTGGAGCTTGAGGAGGAGGACCAGGTAATTGATTTACCGGATTGGATTGGCGAAGAAGTGTCGGGCGACCCTCGCTATTTCAATTCTTCCTTAGCCAAGTTTCCGTTTACCCATTGGTAAGGCTGGGTTCATTAACCTGGCAGGGCGATCAACTGAACGGCGGCGGCTGATTCACCGACATGGCGTTCAAAGATAAATTCGCTGTAATCGGCTAAATCATCGCCGCCTACGCAGTTGAGTAAGATTTCAGCCGTCACCCAGACGACCGTCCTGATTAACCCCTTTTTCCATTGCGCGTTCATTGCTGCTGTCCCCTGGTTTTTAAACTCAAATAAGCACTTCGACCTCAGTACGGAGAGTTCCGGATCCAAAATCTCCTTCTATATAGTTAGTAGATCCGAACCTGGGTGAGTTATGCAGTGGGCTCCGCGGCTTCAGCCAATTCGCGCTTAAATAGGTGAGGTCCTTTAACGATTTGTAATTATTTGTGACTGAAAAAAAACAGGCTCGCTCACTGGCTGGCATTGCAGGCATTGTGGCGATCGCCACCCTGATCAGCAAAGTGTTTGGCCTATTGCGGCAGCAAGCGATCGCCGCCGCCTTCGCCGTCGGCCCCGTTGCAGACGCCTACAGCTTCGCCTACGTCATTCCTGGCTTTTTGCTCGTGCTGCTGGGGGGAATCAATGGTCCATTTCACAGCGCCATTGTCAGTGTGGTGGCCAAGCGCAAAAAGGAAGAAATCGCCCCTCTAATTGAAACCATGACCACCCTGGTGGGCCTTGTCCTGCTGGGAGTAATGGCGGCGATGATTGTCTTCGCCGGCCCCCTGATTGATCTGGTGGCGAGGGGGTTGAGTGAGTCTGCAGTGGGATTAGAGAGCCGCGATATCGCCATTCAGCAATTGCAGCTCATGGCCCCCATGGCCGTGCTAGCAGGATTAATCGGCATCGGGTTTGGGGCGCTGAACGCCGCCGATCAATATTGGCTGCCCTCCATCAGCCCGTTGTTTTCTAGCGTTATGGTTCTACTGGGGCTAGGCGGTCTGGCCTTAGTTGTGGGGGGAGACATCGCTAACCCCGAATACGCGATGTTAGGCGGATCCGTATTGGCCCTGAGCACCCTGGCTGGAGCGGGGCTGCAATGGCTGGCTCAGGTTCCTGCCCTCTGGCGTTCCGGCCTGGGGAAACTGCGGCTAAGATTTCAAGTTCAAGACCCCGGCGTTAGAGATGTCCTCAAGATTTTGGGGCCCGCCACCTTCTCCTCAGGCATGATGCAGATTAACGTCTACACTGATCTGTTCTTCGCCTCCTATATCCCACAAACCGCCGCCGCCCTGGGCTACGCCAATTTGCTGGTGCAAACGCCGTTAGGGATCATCTCCAACGTCATTTTGGTGCCGTTTTTACCGATCTTTGCTCGCCTCGCCGATCCGATCCACTGGCCCGATTTGAAAACCCGCATCCGTCAGGCGCTCCTCTTCGTCGCCCTGACCATGCTGCCCCTCAGCGCCCTGATCATGACCCTGGCCTTTCCCATTGTGCGGGTCATTTATGAGCGCGGCGCATTCAATAAAGACGCCTCCCAAGTGGTGACGTCCCTCCTCATCGCCTACGGAATCGGCATGTTCGTCTACCTAGGGCGAGACGTCCTAGTGCGAGTATTCTACGCCCTCGGCGACGGCCAGACCCCCTTCCGCATCAGCCTCTTCAATATTGGCCTCAACGCCCTGCTAGACCTGATTTTAATTAACCTGTTGGGCGCCCCTGGTCTAGTATTGGCGACCGTCGGCGTCAATATTATTTCAATGGCGGCGATGCTCGTTCTGCTAGACCGCAAGCTCAACGGCCTCCCCTGGCTAGATTGGGGAAAACCCATTGTCGCCCTAACCCTCTGCAGCGGACTAGCCGGAGCAGTCAGTTGGAGCGCGCGCTGGGGATTGGAGCATATCTGGGGAGCCAATCCAGGATTCTTTATGCAGCTTCTCCAACTCACCCTAGCCGGTTCAGTCGGACTCGGCGTTTTCATCCTCAGTGTGTTCGTCCTCAAAATCCCTGAAGCCACATTGTTGGCGAATCGACTAAAGGAAAAGTTTCTCAGACGATGAGGGGAATAAAAACTGAAACTGATCTAGGTTGAGCCTCATCATTCTAGCCCTCACCATAAATCCCTCTCCCAGCTTGGGAGAGGGACTTTGAAATCACCCTCATTTAAACACCTCACCCATCTTCCCTTCTTCCCTATCTCCCCTATCCTCCCCATCCCCCCATCTCCCCCAAACGCAATAAACTGCGTCACTACATACATTCTCCCCATCTCCCCCATCCCTGCCTCGAATCTCTCTAATATCCTGTCGATTATTGATCTGGGCTAAGCATTTGGAGTGAAATTGACAGAAATGTCTGAAGCCTTATAGCCAAATGCTTAGCCCCTACATCTCCCCCATCTCCCCCATCTCCCCCATCTTCCCCATCTTCCCCATCTTCCCCATCTTCCCCATCTCCCCAAGACGTGAAATATCCCGTCTCTATGCTTCAAAACTCAATCCCCGCCTGCGCCTTTACCCCCTGCTCCCGGAAAGGATGCTTAATCAGCGTCATTTCCGTCACCAGGTCGGCGCGGTCAATCAGGGCTTGGGGAGCGCCGCGTCCGGTCAAAATGACATGGGAATCTTCAGGTTTTTGGTCCAACCCGGCCAGCACCTGGTCGACTGATAGATACCCCAACTTCAAGGCGATATTGACTTCATCCAGCAAAACCGTTCTAAATTCAGAGTCGTGGATATAGGTGAGGGCTTTTTGCCAGGCGGCTTGGGCGATTTCGACATCGCGATCGCGGTCCTGGGTTTCCCAGGTAAACCCTTCCCCCATGGCGTGAAACACCAGCTGCTCCGGCCATTTGCCCAAGACGGCTTTTTCCGCTGGCTCCCAAGCTCCTTTAATAAACTGAACGATCGCCACTTTGTAGCCATGGCCTAGGGACCGCAGCACCATCCCCAGCGCCGCCGTCGTTTTACCCTTGCCGTTGCCAGTATTTACAATAATCAGTCCTTTTTGGACATCGCGCTCCGCCAGCCGCTTTTCCTGAACTTCCTTGCGTCGCTGCATTTTCCGCTTATATTGATCCGCCGTCAGGGCCGTCGCCGTTGCCTCAACGTCAAGCTTAGCGGCTGCTTCGTCTAAGTCTGGGGTTACCGCAACATCAGTATTCTTAGGGGCGGACTGGTTATGGCTTTGCATATTGACCCTGGCCTTTAGTAGGTACTCCAGCCAATTGTGCCAGACTGGTGCTACAATTCCAGCATGGTTGAGGGCATGTAGCTCAGGTGGATAGAGCATCAGATTCCGGTTCTGAGGGTCGGGGGTTCGAGTCCCTCCATGCTCGTTAAAAGCTAGAAGCAATGAAACGCAGTCAATTCAAAGGATTCGACTGCGTTTTATAGTGTGAACATAACGCAAGAAATAGTACATTTATTCTGTGACGTTGGGTGTTTTTGGGGTAATTTGACTAAAGAATTGGGGTAAAATTGGGGTAATTTCAAGGATTCGCGAATGGAGGTGAACCGATGCCTACAGGTGCCGCCAAGCGAAAAAAAGCTTCTAAAGGTTCAGTTCAAATTAAGGTTTCCCATGACCGTCTGCAGCTAGTTTTTACCTTTGGCGGGAAGCGCCATTACCTCTCTACAGGCTTTTCTGACACGCCTACCAATCGAAAACTGGCGGAGATGAAGGCAAGGCAAATTGAGCTAGATCTTCTCTCTGGAAATTTTGATTCCACCCTGACCAAGTACCAACCTCAGTCTGTTCTGAGTGCGCTGGAACCCGTTACCCCAATTTCTACCCCAAAACCTAACTTGGCTGAACTCTGGGAAAAATACACGGAATTTAAGCGTCCCAGTCTCTCTCCCAATACCTTGGCGAAGGAAATTGCAACCGTGCGACGCTGCATTGAGCTGCATTTACCCAGTCAATCCCTGGATCAGGCAATTGAGATCCGGGATTGGATTGTGGCTAACCGGAACCCGGATGCCGCTAAACGTCTCTTAATCCAGCTATGCGCCTGCTGCGACTGGTCTATAAAGTCAGAGTTAATTTCTGAGAATCCGTTTGATGGAATGGCCAGGGAGGTTAAGCTCCCCAAAAGCGCGTCGAATAAGCAAGATAAGGAAATCGATCCTTTTACGGCGGAGGAACGGGAAGCCATTATTCAGGCATTCGAGAAAAATCGGTATTACCGACACTACACACCATTCGTTAGCTTTCTATTCAAAACGGGATGTCGGCCCAGTGAGGCGATCGCGCTTCAGTGGAAGCACATTAGCCACGATTTCCGCATGATTGTATTCGAACAGTCCGTCATTCTTTCCGAAGGTGGCTTGGTTTGTAGAGAGGGCCTAAAAACTCAAGAGTCCCGAAGATTTCCCGCCAATCCTTCTTTGCAAAAACTGCTCAAGGACTATAAACCCCAAAAGTGCAATCCAAATACCCTGGTTTTCCCTAGCCCCAGCGGCAAGTATATTGACTTCCATAATTTCCGCAATCGGGCATGGATGACGATTCTAGAGACCCTACCCACCATTCGATATCGAAAACCCTACCAAACCCGCCACACGTTCATCACTTTGGCTTTGGAGAATGGCTTGGATGCGAAAGATGTCGCCAGGTTGGCAGGCAATAGTCC
>JASJDH010000534.1 GCA_030065175.1 Leptolyngbyaceae cyanobacterium MO_188.B28
TACGGGGATGTTTTGATGGATCTGGTTACGGTTGCTTCTTTATTCAGAAGTTGAAATTTCCTGACGGGATTACGCCTGCGGAGGAAGCGGCTTATAAGCGGAACATTGTGACGATGACGGCGCTTGCCAATACGTTTATCCCGTTCGCCCAGAACAACTTCAATGGTGGTGATCCGCTGGGTATTCACAATTTAGAGAAGGTGCAAGAGGCTGGAGAGAAGCTGATTTTAGCGGTCTATGGCGACCAAGCGGCGATTGACTGGCTGAAGGAGAGTGAAAATACCGCATATTGCGCTGAATTGGTGAGCGCCGGCATTAATACGGGAACCGCCACTATATTGACAAAAGCCTATATTGAACAATTGCGTCAGAAGCTGATAGGCGTCCACGGCGAAGACAAATACCCTGATTTGTATGAGGTGGTCAGTCAGCGGATAAACAGCCGCGAATTCCTGCAAACCAATGCTAACGCCAACTTCAAGTATGTTGAATTAGGCATGGTTGACGAGGGTGTTGATCTCCAACCGCTGAACCTGCGATTCCCTGATGCAGACAAGTCAGACACTGGGTTGGCGTTTATGTACTACGACTTTACAGATATAGCCTATGGCTCTATCCGCGATACTTACCCTCGTCGGGAAATAGAGGGCTTAGAAGGAACGGAGCTGCAAGACGCGCTGGCGTACAACGCTAAGGTGGCGCAGGTTCAAATTGAGGCGTTCAAACAAGTTTCCGCTAACTTTAAGCGGCTAGCGCAACTGGATCAACCGACGGAGGCCGCTTTTGACGCCTATGTTGAGAATGATGTGTTGCCCGCGCTCAATCAATCCTATGCATCCAAGGCTGAACGGGATGTGGAGATGGCGAAACTGGTGACGAAGGGCAAAGTTTTCACCCCCACTGGACCGAATGGGGAGGGGATGTTCATCCCGCCGGATCTCTATTTGATGCCGACAACGGGGTGGGCGGAGACGGTCAATGCTGGAATTGCTTTCTTCCCTGACAATTTGAGGGAAAAACAAGAAGCCTGATGTTCGGTTAACGGGGTTTATCGGCTCCAATGAACTGTAGAGACGTTGCGTTGCAATGTCTCTACAGTAAATATCCAATCTTATCCAAACAGTTTTGGGAAGTATGAAGGAACGACTGTGGAGAAGTTGCTGAAAACGTTTCTGGGGTTGGAATCATTCTAATTAATGACCCAACTACTGATATCCTAATGCTTAATTTGGAACAATTGACTTTCTAGGGCGCAGCGGGCGTTTGTCCCCCAGCATCGCCTCCGTCTAGCGGTTCTGTAGACTCAATGGTTGATTGACGGTTTGTGCTATCCCCATTAGGTTGAACAGAGGGCTGTCTGACTCCCCCATTGCTATCGACGGGAGCTTGTTCAAGGGTAACCGCTCGATTTAACGCTTCAGACGCCTCCTCAGTCCGGCCAAACTGCCGGAAAATTCTGCTCTGGCCCATCCAAGCTTCAGCGAGGGTAGGCTTAATCCGAGTGGCGCGCGTGTAAAATCTCAACGCCTCCAGCAAATTGCCCTGCTGTTCGAGGGCGTTTCCTTTGCCCAACAAAGCTTCTGGATAATTGATATTCAGAGCTAGCGCCTCATTGCAAGCCACCAACGCATGATCTGGCTGTCTTAGGGCGTTCAAGCTGTTACAGCGGCCTAAATACGCGGAGGCCATGTGAGGATAGAGATCGATGGCTTGTTCATAAGCGACTAAGGCGGCTTGGTGTTGTCCAGCGGCTTGTAAGCGATCGCCCTCCGCCAATTTTTCAGCGGCTCTTTCTTCTGCGGGCGGCAAAGTCAGGGGGGCAATTGGCAAGTCGATAGGGCCACTAGATTCAAAGCGGATAGAAACCTCACCCGCCCTCCTTTCAGGTTGTATACGAGATAGGGCGACTTTGAAGAAACCCACTGAAATCCCCAAGATCGCCACACCCGCTAAAATTGGGAGGGGTTTGAGCAGTCGCTCCCAGAAGATTTTGGAAAGATTCCCCGACGGTAAAACGCTGGGTTGTTGGACTAAGGACCCGCCGGGATCCTGTAAAAAGCCGCTAGCAGAGGAGTCTTGGGGGAAGCCATTTACCTCATCGGTAATTGCGGTGGAGGGAGCGGTCTGGAGGTCAAATTGGGTTCCCTCAGCAAAATTGCTCTGAGCTTGGAGTTCTGGGTTGTCGGCTTTTATCTCAGCGATATACTGTTCGGCGTTTAGGAACAACTGCGATAAGATATCTTGCTCTTCCGACAGCATATCGGGCTCAGGGGAAAATCGCTCGAGCGCCTCGAGCGCTTCAGTGGCGTCTTGATAGCGGGCCCGGAAGTCGTAGCATATCATGCGGTCCAGAATGGCGATCAAGGTCGATGACACGTTGGGGGGAACATGGCCATGCCAGTCGATTTCGCTGGTGCGAGGATCCTCCGGTAGTTTCTTCGGATGGACGCCCGTCAGGGCTCGAACGCCAATCATGCCGACTGCGTAGACATCGCTGCTGAAGCGGGGTTTCCCAGCCATTTGTTCGTTGGGCATATACCCCTGAGTACCGATGGCGATGGTTAAATTAGTGGCGCCAGCCGCCGCTTCAACCTCAGACTCGATGGGACGATTGCTGACCTGCTTCACGGCCCCAAAATCGATCAGAACAATCCGACCGTCTTGGCGGCGGCGAATTAAATTCGACGGCTTGATATCCCGATGGATAACATTTTGTTTATGGACAAAGGACAATACTTCTAGCAGTTCCTTCAGCAGGGCGATCACCTTATCCTCGGACCAAACCTCCTCATCTGAAAATTCCTCCGTCAGTTGCTCCCCTTCGATATATTCCTGAGCCAGGTAAAATTCCTGATTTTCCTCAAAGTGGGCTAAGAGAGTTGGGATCTGATCGTGGCCGCCCAGCTTATACAACGCCTGAGCCTCGGTATCGAAGAGGCGTCTTGCCATTTCTAAAGTATTGGCGTCGGTTGCTTGGGGGACCAGTTGCTTAATGACGCATCGAGGATCCCCTGGTAGGTGCAGATCCTCCACCAGGAACGTTTGACTGAATCCACCAGTGCCAAACTGGCGAATAATTCGGTAACGTCCTCCCAATAATGTCGAGTGCATGTAATCCAGCGGATGACCTAGGTTTACGGAATAAGTAAGAACGGATGCAAGAAACTAATCGCCATCTATCTACAATCGTTAAGATTTTGGTTAGTCAGTCTTTAATGCATACGCCCCATTCAACACAAATTCAGGAAACTGCTGAATTCCCTATTGTGAGATTGGCGGATCACCCATTGATTAAACACACCCTAATTTAATTCGCTGAGGTAACAAACTCGGATAGGTTTCTAAGTTCCCACATTAGGGTTCTATCCTATCCATTGATTGCAATATCGATTGAACCTGATGAAAAAAATCGGTGTTAACGTCCATCATGGCATACTGAGCCAGTGACGGGGATCTGCTTGAGACGCAATTTAGAATAGTTTTATACCTTTTTCGGTTCAAATTGCTAACATTCAAGATATTCAAGAATAGTCTGCGCAGTTGACTGGGGCTTCTCCAGGTGAGGGACATGGCCGCAATCCGGCGTCCAGATTAGTTGGCCATTGACAATGGCCTGTTCGAAGCGGGAGGCGTCTTGTCGGCCTAAGATCTTGTCCTGCTCTCCCCAAATAATCAGAGTAGGGGGCTGGATTTGAGAGATTTTCTGGCTAAGAAATGTATAGCCGCCGCTTTTAGTGAAGGCGATTAGTGCTTCGCTCCAGTTTGGCAGCTGTAGGTGGAGGGAGGCGCAAAGTTCGGCGTCTGGGGTGACAAAGCTGCGATCGCAATAAGCAGTTTGACTAATGCGTCGCCGTACCCAGGGGTTGCGTAGAAAAGCTGTGGCCCACCCATCAAACGGCGGAAACATCAGCTTTGTCATGGCTGATTCAGTGGCGAACCCAACTGCGTCGATCAGCACCAATTTTTCTACACAATCTGGATAGGTCAAAACAAAATCAATGGCTGCAGCGCCCCCCATGGAGGCGCCGATGAGCACCATAGGTCGACGAATTTTTTGTCGCCAAAAACTATGGAGATGAAGTTTAATTGAACCGGGATCAAACCCCGGAATGCCCGTGCGATCGGTAAAGCCAAATCCCAACAGGTCCATTGTCCAAGTTTCAGCTTTGGCGGCGAGTAAGGGAAATAACCGACGAAATTCCAGCACCGAACTGTCAAACCCGTGGAGCAGGAGAATGGGGGGCGGATCCCCCTGCCCTTGCTGAACAAAGGCGGTGAGAATGGGGGCGTCCGCCAAGGGAGTGTCGATGGGCTGCCGCTGAATCCCCTGGGCCAGTGCGATGGAGGTCGCTTCGGTTAGGTTTTGAACATCACTCGGTAAAAAATCAGGAAACATTACCCATCCTTGCTCAATCTGTCTTGCTTAATTCTCTCAAAGGTTGGGCCGCATAAAAGCTGGCGACGATCGCCATCATTAACCACCAAAGGGTGCTGACCTGAGGTCGATACCAGATGGTGTCCACCAGTCCATGGGTGAGTAAACCGGCTTGGGCGGCGATCGCGCCGATGAGCCAATAGCCTTGACGATCGCCCATCTGCCGGAGGCGCTGGAGTTGAGTCCAGCCCTGGTTAAAGGTCACCACCACCAACCATAGAAAAACGCCTAGACCGATCAACCCCGCTTCAACGGCGGTCTCTAGAAAAATCGAATAGGCGCTCAGAGCGGTATATTGGGGCCGCTGGAATAGGGGATAAACCTTATTGAAGGCGTCATTGCCAGGGCCGATACCGAGGACGGGGCGCGCCCGGATCATATCCATCACCGCTCCCCAGACATTCAGCCGGAAGTTATTGCTGCTGTCTTTACTGCCCAAAAAGATACTGGATACCCTTTCCCGCAAGGGGTCTACGAATATCACAGCAAAAAAGAGAAACGCCGCTGCGCCGCCCACCAGTAGGGGGAGCGCCCAGATTCGCCAGAAGGTCGAGAAACGGACACTCCACCAATGAACTAGCAAAATTAGCCCGACAAATGCGGCGGCGACGAAACCTATCCAACCCCCTCGACTAAAGGTTAAGACGAGACAGGGAAGGGTGACCATCACCATGACTGCGGCCAACGCCTTCTGGGTCCAACTGGTCCAGGCAAACACCGCCACTACACTCATGGCCACGGCGGGCAATAGATAGCCCGCTAGCAAATTGGGGTTGCCCAAATAGCTATAGACCCGGGTGGTATTGGCCAGGGATGAGGTGGGATCCACCCAAGTCGCTAAGGCGTCCGCGCCAAAAAACCACTGCCGCAAGCCATAGACGGAAACAATCAGGCTGGTCAGAAGATAAACGGTGATCGCCCCAGTGCGGCGGCGGGGCGATCGCAACACCCGCGCCATCAAGAGAAAAAATAATAAATTCAGCGTTAGCTTAATCAACCCCTGGAGCGCCGCCGCTTTGACGGGGGACAACGCCGTCGCTAAAGCCATGACGCCCCAGTAAAGGGCCACCATCAAATGGATCGGCGTCAAGCCAGCTCCCGCCTCATCCGTCAGAGTCAACAGGAACCAGAAACCGGCGCAGGCAATCAGCAGCACACCAATCAGGGTGGTCGATACAAAGGGCGCTAGGGCGAATAGGAGGCCAATTAATATCAGTCCGATTAAATCTCCCCACTGCAGCAATACGCTGGCTTGTCGCCATTGGCGCAGGGGCTTGAGCAGGCGATGACCGTAGCTCACTTCCCGCCACTCTTGCAGCGAAAACCCGCTTAAGGTGATTTGCCGCCACACTGAATTCATGATTTGTCTATCCTTAAATTGGATTTTCTTACAGGCTTATGACTGTATAGAGCAGAATACAGAAGTCAGCAAGTTACCCACAAGCATGTTCTGGCTGCGTAAATAAAAAAACTCAGACTCCGACGTTAGTATGGCGAAAATCACCCTGGATATTCCGAATGGATTAATGGAGCAGTTGTCAGTCGACCGACTAGTAGAACGGCGGTTAAGGATTTACAGAAGCTACCGAGGAGAATTAATTGGGTAGGTTGGGTTGTTATGCTTCGGTTCGGAAGCGAGCTGCTGGGTGTCCAAATCACCGCTTCGATGGGCATGAAGGTTTCCCCACTCGTACATTGCTTGCAGCATGGGACAGAGTGTTTTGCTGTACTCCGTGGAACTGTATTCCACTTTTGGCGGAACAGTGGGGTAAACCGTCCGGTTAACCAAGCCGTCTCGTTCTAACTCGCGCAATTGTTGAATCAACATTTTTTCTGTGATTGGCGGAATGCGACGTCGTAAATCGCTGTATCGTCGCGTTCCATCAATTAGATGAGCTAGAATCAGCAATTTCCATTTACCTCCGAGGCGGAAAGTGTCGACTCCACTGCCTGGACAAAATCAACTTGGTTTGCCATTAAATTCCCACGCTTACTTTCAGGTAAGTACTTCCAAAATAACAAGTAACTGAATAAATTTAAGGTAAGACAAAATCAAATTCAATTGAGGATACCCCATGGCGCCAAATGAGGATCTGGCAAGAGTGATTGTCGTTGGGGGCGGTTACAGCGGCGTTGCTGTATCAAAGCTTCTCGACCAAGCATTTGAGGTTATTCTGATTGAAAAGAATGAAGTGTTTTTCCCTGACTGAGCAATTGGAGGATAGAAGGTTCTTGAGCGGACAAATCAGAGAATTGGGCTCCGATGATGTGGACCGAATCATCCATTACTTTCTGTAGGCAGAGGATGATTTC
>JASJDH010000535.1 GCA_030065175.1 Leptolyngbyaceae cyanobacterium MO_188.B28
TCAGCACGACACCCACCCCTTTTTTCGCTAGATGCAAGGCTGTACTGCGGCCCAGGCCGCGACTACCGCCGGTGATGAGAGCAATCTTGTCGGTCATGGGCATTCCTCAACAAGTGATGTCATCAATTTAGTGCGAATTGCCCGAGCCGATGTGCCCCATTCTCCGAAGAATTTGCCTAATCCTCCGAACCTTTCTTTTCTCTATAATCGGGATGTCTATCGTGCGTTATGGTCCTTATAGACAGCAAGGGAGGCGTTTATGCAGACCCAAGATTTGCAGACCCAAGATCTGATTAACCGGGTATGCGCATATTCAGGCCGCCAATGCCCTACAGAAGATACCTGTCCTACTGACCTTCCTGGGCTGATGATTCTGCGCAGTCGTCGGCCTACCTCATTACAGACTATTCTTTATAAGCCACTGTTATGCCTTATCCTACAAGGACGAAAAGAAACTTATATAGGGACACGCCAGATTAATGTAGCAGCGGGGGAGTCCATAATTGTCAGTCATCACCTACCCGTCACTTCGCGGGTGACAGAGGCCAGTGAGCAGACACCCTATGTAGCACTGGTGCTGGAGCTAGATATGGCGATCGTACGTAGCCTATACGGGGAGGTGGATGAATCGGAACTGGAAGAGGCGCAGGCCCGCGCCCTAAAGGTGGGTGCGACCGATTCCGCCTTGATGAATGCCATGGGGCGGCTATTCGATTTGGTAGATCGGCCGCTGGAAGCTAAGGTTATGGTTCCGCTACTCCTGCGGGAAATCCATTTTCGGTTACTTCTAGCACGCCACGGCGGCACATTGCGCCAGTTGCTACGACAGGGAAGTCATGCCGATCGCATCGCTAAGGTAATCGCCCATATTAAGCAGGACTATACCACCCCCATAGCCGTGGCTGAGCTAGCCAGCCTGGCTGGGCTCAGTCCATCATCTTTTCACGAGCATTTCAAGGCGCTGACGGCGACAACGCCATTGCAGTACCAAAAAGATCTCAGACTCCTCGAAGCCCGACGACTGCTGATGGAGGGGAACCATAGTGTTTCTGGCGCAGCCTTTGAGGTGGGGTATGAGAGTCCCACCCAGTTCAGTCGCGAGTATTCCCGCAAGTTTGGCGCCTCACCGCGCGAGGACTTGGCCAAACATTCGAGAGGGTAGTTTTGCATCAGATCTGAAAGTCCTCCGAGTCATTGAAAAGTTACTATTCGACCAAAGGGAATTCTCGGCAGCTTCAAACTTCGGATAATCAAAATAATCGTGTATAGCAGCATTAAGGCGGAAAAGATGCCGCCCACCTTTGCTTTGAGAAACGGTGAGGTAAAAAAGACAAAGATTAATACAATCAGCAGCTGTCGATATTTTTGGGCGGGAGGTTTGTGAAGAAGTTTCATATCAGAGGCTTCTTTCAAGATGCTTTGTTACCTAAGACACTGTCTTCCGAATATGATGAGATTATGAGGATTGGGGACTGATATTTCAGCCTGGGACTTTATATCCCTAAGGGATTTGTAGACAAATATAATCACATCCACCCATCTACTCATCCACCCATTCACTGCCTTTTACTAGGACTTTATTATTCGCGAACCCTTGAGTCGGAAGCGATCGCACAGCGGCGGACACACAGCCATGAAACACAAAGCATTGGTTAATTCACTAGGACCGGGCTCAATGATAGTGTCCCCCGGAACAAAGGTTAACCTGAAAAACTATGATCCAACCTATACCGGAAAGTTCAAAAAAGACGAGGCCAGAGCGTATTTAGCGGAGAGCATTGAGCAACTGACTAAGTTTCAAGATATGCTCTATGCTCAAAACATCTATGCCTTGCTAATCATCTTTCAGGCATTGGATGCAGCGGGTAAAGACAGCACCATTAAACATGTCATGTCGGGGATTAATCCCCAAGGATGTCAGGTGTTTAGCTTTAAACAGCCATCCGCCGAGGAACTGGATCATGATTATCTCTGGCGCTCATTTAAGGCCTTGCCAGAGCGGGGACGGATTGGCATTTTCAATCGTTCTTACTACGAAGAAGTGCTAGTTGTGAGAGTACACCCCGAATTGTTGACCAAGCAACAACTGCCGCCTTCAGCAATCGGAAAACATATCTGGAAACAGCGGTTTGAGGAAATCAACAATTTTGAAAAGTACCTGGTCAACAATGGCGTCCACGTGTTGAAGTTCTTTTTGCATGTTTCTAAAGCGGAACAGAAAAAACGGTTTCTAGACCGCATCAATCGCCCGGAAAAAAACTGGAAGTTTTCCATCAGCGACGCCCACGAGCGTTCCCATTGGAACGCCTATATGAAAGCCTATGAGGACGCCATCACACACACCAGCACCCCTTGGGCTCCCTGGTATATCATTCCTGCTGACCATAAGTGGTTTACGCGCTTGGCCGTGTCCTATTTTATTGATCAAAAAATCCGCTCCCTAGATTTGGCCTATCCCAAGGTGAAGCCTGATCATCTTCAACAATTGCAAGCCGCTAAGGTGATGTTAGAGAAGGAAGACTAAGCAGCTTCAAATGTCGATTAAACTGCTGAAAAATACAGAAGCTATTGCCCCAGTATCTGACGATTAGCTGTTAGTTGGGCATTTCTTCCTACCTCCTCCTTAATCTTCGCCATCAACACGATCGCAGATCGCGCCTCCACCTGATAATCATCCCCCTCAATCAACGGCGCAGCATCTAAATCACAGAAATCCTCGGGGGGGTTCAAAGCAGTATCCACAATTCGATGCCAGCGATCGCACTGATCCAGCGGCGGCAGCTCAAAGGTCAGGGGACGCCAATAGGCGTTAAAAACCACGTATAAATGTTCATTACAGTGGGGGTGACGTAGGGTAAACGCCAGACTATGGGAATCTTCTCCCCAGTCGGGACTGCCTAATTGAACCCCATGCCAAACAATATGGGGGCGCTGACTGCCATAGGCAACCTCAAGCAGACCCTCCTGACGAAAAATCTCCCGGGCTTGGATAAAGTGAATCAAGCCTCTAACAAAGCGCAGCAGATCGGCCTGTTGCTCCACAGCGCTCCAATCGAACCAACTTAACGGATTATCCTGACAGTAGCCATTGTTGTTACCTGACTGGGTTCTACGAACCTCATCCCCCATCAGCAACATAGGCGTCCCCTGAGACATCAATAACACAGTGAACAGATTCTTAATTTGCCGCAGTCTCAGCGCTTCAACCTCAGGATCATCGGTTTCCCCCTCCTCGCCACAGTTCCAACTGAAATTATCATTCGCCCCATCTCGATTGTCCTCGCCATTGGCTTCATTGTGCTTATGGTTGTAAGACACCAGATCATTTAGAGTAAAACCGTCGTGGCAAGTGATAAAGTTAACGCTACGATTGATGTCAATCCCCTGTCTTTGATAGATATCAGGACTGGCTAACAGTCGAGCGGCTAAGCGATCAACTGTAGCGGCGTCGCCTTTGATAAACCGACGGGCGTCATCCCGGAAGGGACCATTCCATTCCGAAAACCAATCAGCAAACCCCACAAATTCGCCGACATGATAGAGCCCCGCTGCATCCCAGGCTTCAGCAATCAGCTTTGTCCCCGCTAAAACCGGATCCGATTCAATCACCCACAGGACGTTAGGGGTGGTTGATCGCCCAGCCTGCGGTTGTCCAATCGTATCTCGAGTTAACACAGAGGCCAGATCAAAGCGGAAACCATCCACATGCATTTCAGCCACCCAGTAGCGTAAGCAGTCCAAAATTAACCTGCCGACAATCGGGTGGTTGCCGTTAAACGTATTGCCACAGCCGCTAAAGTTGCAATAATGGGCCGGGTTGTCTTCCAGCATGTAATAGATGGAATTTTCCAATCCTCGGAACGAGAGCGTGGGACCTTCGTGGTTGCCTTCCGCGGTGTGGTTGAACACCACATCTAGAATGACTTCAATTCCCGCTCGATGCAGGGCCTTGACCATATCGCGAAATTCATCCACAGGACCCAGCGGATCGCGGCGGGCGCTATAGGCTCGATGGGGAGCAAAGAATCCCAGCGTGCTGTAGCCCCAATAATTGGTCAAACCAGGTCTAGCGTCTGCCTCCTCGAAATAATGGATCGGCAACAACTCCACTGCTGTGACGCCCAAGTCCTTCAAATAGGGAATTTTCTCCACCACCCCGGCATAGCAACCCCGGTTTTCTGGAGCCATCCCAGAATTGGGGTGGCGGGTAAACCCGCCCACATGCAATTCATAGATGACAGTGGTGGAGTAAGGTCGACACGGGTTAATGTCGCCTTCCCAATCGTAGGTTGTTGGATCCACCACCACTCCCCGCAGGGCTTGGGCGCAGTTATCCCCAGGCCCAATAGCGGCGTCCCGACTATAAATTTCATCCCCAACAATGGCCCGGGCATAGGGATCCAGCAGCACCTTTTCGCCGTTAAACCGCAGCCCCTGTTCAGGGGCGCAAGGTCCATAAGCGCGAAAGGCGTAAATCTGCCCTGCGCCGATACCGACGACAAACACGTGCCAGTAAAAAAACTTTCGGTTTTGCTTAGGATCGAGGGGGATCGTATAGGTTGGTTGAGGATCGTTGGGGTGTTCAAATAACAAAAGTTCGATTGCTTCTGCACTTTTAGAAAACAGGCTGAAATTAACGCCGTTGGGGTAGACGGTGGCGCCTAACGGGTAACTATCGCCAGGGAGTAGGTCAAGTGTCATGGGTGTTGGAGGGTAGGGGTTGGTAGGCAGATAAAGCAATAATTGCAGAGAGTGGATAAGTGGATGGGTGGATGAGTGGATGGGTGGATGGGATTAATTTAGCTGAAGTTTCCCGGAAGGATAGAAGTGAGTAGCCAGTTGTTCTCAGCAACTATTGAGCGGCTATTGGAAGTGCGAAAAGAAGGGTGATATTACAAAAAAACAGCGCCGAACGACACCGTCAAAATCCCCAGCAACCCTGCAAAGATGACATAGTATAAGGTTGGCGATAGAACCTTTCGGATTAATAGCCCTTCGCGACCGACCAGCCCAACCGTCGCCTCAGCCGCCACGATATTGCTGACACAGATCATATTGCCAGCAGAAGCGCCGACACATTGCAACCCTAAAATAATCGCGGTAGGAACGCCGATTTGGAGAGCGACGCCAAACTGAAACAGTGAAAACATCAGGTTGCTGACCGTGACGCTCCCCGCTACGAACGCACCAATTGTGCCGACAATCGGGGCGAAAAATGGCCAGGTTTGTCCCGCCAGGGTCGCCATCCCATCCGCTAAGGTTAGCGGCATACTCGCCAGCCCAGAGGAATTGACGCCTGAGTTAATGAACACCCGGGCCATCAAGACCGCCGCGCCTAACGCTAAAGCCGTTTTCTGCAAAACTGGCAGCGCCTGCACAACAGCCCGTCCCATTGCCTGGGGCTTCATGCCATGGATAAAAAAAGTGACTATGACAACAATAATGAATACGGTAGACGGTAGATATAGCGGTTGAGTCGATATCGTCACCTCAGTTCCCAATAGATTGCGCCAGGTCAGAGTGACCGCCTGGAGCCAACCCCGAATCGGCAAAAACTCCAACCGGGTCAGCATTAAAAAAAAGCCTAGCAAAACATAGGGGAGCCAAGCTTTGTGGGCCGCCATGACACGAGGCAATGTGCAGGTCGGCGTACGGATCGTTTGGGGGTTGGGTTGAACAGGCTGACTCGACCAACTGTCTGGCCATTGATCAGGCGTGGGAAAGTCCCAAGTCGAATTTGGCGTCAGAAACCCGCAACGGGCGGCTGGAACCACAATGGCTAGTCCCACCAATCCTCCAATCATTGATGGAAATTCTGGTCCTAGAAATACTGCGGTGAGGGTATAGGGGACCGTAAACACCACCCCTGCAAATAGAGCGAATTTCCAGGCGGCCAGGCCATTTGCCAAAAATTTGCGTGGGTTTGCCAACGACCTTTGGCTAGGACCAAATCCAGCTGTGATCACCATGACTAAAACCAGCGGCAGAAAGACGCCAATGACGCCATGAAAGACGCTAGCCCAGCGCCCAATCACAGCAAGATATTCCGATTGTGTCAGTCCCAATTCGATCAGGTGTCGCTCTACAGCCGTCACCCCGTCTAACCCCGCATCAACTCCAATCAAGATAGGGGTGCCGACGGCCCCAAAGGTTGAGGGGGTGCTTTGAATAATCAAGGCGGCGATGACGGCCGCCATGGCTGGAAAGCCGATCGCCACCAGCAGCGGGACGACAATCACCGCAGGCGTGCCAAACCCGGAGGCCCCTTCTATAAAGCTGCCAAATAACCAGGCAATAATAATCACCTGTACTCGGCGATCGCGGGAAATGCCCATCAGACTCTGGCGAATGGCCGAAATCGCGCCAGATTCCCGTAAGGTATTGAGGAGCAAAATGGCCCCAAAGACAATGAAGAGAATTTCAGCGGCGGCGACCAATCCCTGAATGCTCGCCGCCGCCACTTCCACAAAAGGCACGCGCCAAACTAAGAGGGCAAGACTTACTGTTACCAGATAGGCGGCGGGCATCGCTTGACCCGCCGGTCGTCTGGCGGCCACAAGCAGGCAAAAAACGGTGGCGATTGGCAGCAAGGCCGCCAGTGAGTAAAGAAGTAGCGCCATGGGTTAGTTGAGTAAGGATAGAAACACGCACTAGGGAACCTCGAAAAATTCAAAATACACTCGTCCGGTCAGCCTTTAAGTCAATTTTTTTGAACAGTTGAATGGAACGTAAAT
>JASJDH010000036.1 GCA_030065175.1 Leptolyngbyaceae cyanobacterium MO_188.B28
TGAGTTTAATGGGTTGGGGGCGAGGTCCAGGCACGATGATTTTCCCTGATTTACTTATTTACTTCCCTTATACCCTCATCCTTTTTTTACTGACACTTTATTTCTGCTGGCCTGCTCTAGGTATTGCCTCCGCGAGATTGGAAATCAAACCCTATGACAAAATGCGGTGGCTCTATGTAGATGAAGTTGACGTCTGTGCTGATCAGCGCAAGAAAGGCGCTGGGAAGGCCATCATGCGGAAGCTCATTGAAATCGCGAGGGATACCGGTTGTGAAGAAGTCTGGCTCGGAACAGAGGTAGACAATCAAGCAGTCAATGCGCTGTACCGGTCGCTTGATCCAGATGATGTTGCACAAGTTATTGGTTATGCCTACAAGATGGATTAGTTGGTGATTCTAGCGGATGAGGGCTATTTGTCGTATTTGCTACCGCCAGATGATTTGCCGAGTGGTGCGTTAGATGAAAACATTATTTCGGCGCCGTGGATATTATGCGTTTTTTCGGTAGGTCCTCACGCTGCAATGATTGAGATTGGGGCTGCGGCGATAGAGGGGGAGATATTAGATTTAAATGATAGATTTGTATAACAATTCGATGTAAATTGGGCGCTGGAGACAGCGAGAGTAGGATTTTCAGCTTAGTAGTCCAGCATGGGAATGAAACTGCTATGAGCCAACTCTTTCGATTCACAAGCGCGGTTAGGCGAGATCCCGCTATCGAGGTTTGGATGCGTGAGCATCCGAGTGAATTGGGTGCGATCGCACAGCGTTGGTTTGAGGTTATGCGCGACTGTGGCGATGATATTCGAGAGTTATTGCATGACGGCCATCCGACCGTGTGTGTAGGTGATGCGGCATTCGCCTATGTCAATTCCTTTAAAGCTCATGTCAATGTCGGTTTCTTTCGTGGCGCTGAAATTGCAGATCCGGAGGGACTGTTGGAAGGATCTGGCAAGTTTATGCGCCATGTGAAACTCAGGCCCGAACGCGACGTCGATGATACGGCTTTAAAGAAGCTAATCGAAACTGCATACAATGATATGAAGTGGCGCCGAAACGCTGAGTAGTTCGTGCAGGCTGCGGGTTACGCAGGCAGAGCCTGGGAACCAGGGTTGAAGAGAGTCGGTTAACGCTTCGGTGGACCTACCAAGGTGACCGTCCCAGGTTTATTTGCGGAGGCTGTCGCCAATCTCATTGGAACAGGTCTGGACTCCCGAGGGTGCGCCCGATGAAAACCCTTCCACCAGTTCTGACAGCTGGGAGTGCTCACGCAGGGACCCACACGACCCGAAAGCCCAGGACGGGAAAACGATTTTCTGGAGGGTAGCGCTTGCGATAGGCAGAACGGGAATCATCGGGAGGAAGGCTCCACGACCCGCCCCTAACAATATGGGAAGATTCATTTGTTTCGGTTAACCAGGCGCTGCCGTCGTTAGGAGCATTACCATAGTCATCATGCCAAAGATCTTGGCACCATTCCCATGTATTACCATGCATATCGTATAAACCAAATCGATTCGGCGAAAAAGTTCCCACTGAGGTGGTTTGTTCTCGATAGACCCCGTGAAGCCCCGAACCATACGCTCCGCTATAGAAGATCTGACCACCATAATCCCAATCAGTCCCCCGATAGTTAGCCAAGTCGGTGGTGATGGTGGCCCCAAAGTGAAACGGCGTAGTGGTTCCGGCTCGACAGGCGTATTCCCACTCTGCCTCCGTGGGCAATCGAAAGGGCTGCCCCAACCGTTGCGACAACCGCTCACAAAACGCCGTTGCATTTTGCCAACTCACCGTTTCCACTGGACGGTTGGAGCCATCCACGCGAAAGTTTGAAGGATTGTGCTGCATCACCGCCTGGTATTGAGCCTGAGTCACCGGAACCCGCCCCATCCAAAAAGAGGGAACTGTCACTTCGTGTTGAGGACGTTCGTTATCTTCGCCTTCTCCTTCGGGAGAGCCCATGAGGAAAGTTCCGCCTGGAATACTGACTATTTCCAAAGACACTCCCTCCACCAGTTCAAAGACTTTCGTTGGGGGAAGGTCGACTAGCTCAATCCTGTGGATATTCCGGGAATCAATCTGCACCACCAACAGTTTTTTCATCAGACCCAATTGTCGCAATCCCTGACCAGCCTGCACCCGCACCACCCCCACCTCGGTCGTGTCTTCAAAATACTGCTGTAAGAGACGCTTCAACTCGTTAGAGTCAGAGTCCACTTGCAACAACCCTTTGATAGTTGCCACTCGTACCTTTGAAGCATCCTCACGATCCGCTAAGGTCTGTTTCAACAACGCTATTAAAGCGGCCTTGTCGGTCTGAATCTTCAACAACGCCTCAATCGCCTCCGCGCGAAGATCAGCGGCCTTTTGCTGGGCGGTCAACACCTTAGTTAAATCCGGAATGGCGCGGCGGGCGTATGGCCCCTCTTCCCGCAAATTGCGGATGGCTTTCCCGAGATATTTGGGGTCCGCATCGTAGAGATCGTCAATCAGCTTATTGATGCGCTGACGGCGGCGGGCCTGTTCCAGTTCCTCTGCGTCCAGGTTCGCTCGCTTATTCAACTGCTCCAACACCTCATCCGGCAAGCTGCGGACTTGCTCGCAACAGTTGCGCACCGCCAACAAAAAGCCGCGAATATTGGGCAATTCATTCCCATAGGCGTCCACAGTATTGAAGAAGACTCGCCAACGTTGTTCAGCATTATCTGCTTGGCAGTCTTCCACTAAATATTGCGCCGCCAGATATTCCGCCACCGGGTCCAGAATGATACGCAAGCGATCGCCAGATTTCGACACCTGCACCAACCGCAAGGTTTTGTCCAAATAGGTCAACCGGGCTTGGGCGTCGACTTTTGGATCGTCTGCTTCGCTAATGTGGGCAAGGGCGTTGAGGACAGTTTCATACCCCACATCGGTGGGGCGATAGGTTTCCTTCAAACATTCCCAGGCGACAATCTTGGCGTCTCGTTGAATCGCACGATCGTCCCGCCGCAGGGTATTATCCACCTGTTCTTCACGATTCAGCCAAACGAGATAGCGCAACATCAGGTCAGGGATATTATCCGGCAATTGGGCTGTCTTCAGCCCAATTGCCTCGATCACCTGATCCACATATAGCCGCACCAACAACGCCGTCGCCTGTTGCAAAGTGGCGGCCATCATGCTGGATAGGCGGGTGCAGGTACGGTAAAATTCAGCGTCATCCTCAAAAATCTTGTCTTTGCCCTGGGCTTCCAAATAGGGTTGGATAAAAGTGGATAGCCTCGCCCCCTCGATTTTCTGAGGTTCTAGAAAAGTCTTGTCAGACAGACTTAAATCCCGCGTTTTCAGGCGGGAGGTGATGATCAAGGCATTGATGGAGGTGGTCTCCAGGGTTTGTTTCATCTCGGCGTAGGTGTCGTCGCCCATTTCTGAAACATGGTCCAAAATCACCAGCACCCGCCGCCGTCGTAACAACGCCGTCATCAATTCTTCTTTGATAAAGCCGCCGTCTGGGTTGCGGGGCAACTGCTCCCGGATTTCCGTCAGCAACGCGGTTCCCGTCAGTTCCTGCTCAATCAGCACCGGCAACATCCGATGGCTGCATATTTTGGGAATGTCTCGCTTTGGGGGGTTTCTCCTGCGGGTTTTTCTCCTGCGAGTATCTGGCTTTTGGGAATTGGAGGCTGCGATCGCTCCCAAAGAATCCATCTCCACCAGCCCCAATCCCCACCGGGCGATCTGACAGGCCAGACTAGTCTTCCCCACCCCGCCCTCCCCCACAATCATCAGACAAGCGGGAGGCTGGTTGAAAATAGGCGTCAATTGGTCAGGGGTGAGCTGATCAATGAGCTGGGAAGCTAGCTTTAGCTGGATGGGGATATGAATTTTCCGGTCTGCAACGGTGGGGCGCTGCAAAAAACGTTGCTGCGCGTGAGCTTGGTGATCCGCGACCCAGCGATCCAGCACCCGTGGCCGGTATTTGAGCCAAAGGAGGACGCCTAAGGGCAGTTCAACCTGGGTATTGGGCACAGTGAACTTGCCCGGCAGTTTCAATAACCATCGGGGAGTTAGCCACAGCACCGCTAGATAGACCAGCCCCAGAGCAAGACTCGTCCCTAAGGCGACGACCCATTCCGGATTGCCTTGCAGGACAGCGTAAAGCTGCTCTTGGAAATTGGCGGTTGGGGGTTGCTCTAATTCCCTCAAGACCAGCGCTGCTCGCCGCTGCACCAGCGGATCTTCCTGGGGGGCTACTCTGCGTTCGGTTAGGCGTTGGACAATGGTTAGGGTTGTGGCGTCGTGGGTTTGAGCGATCGCACCCAACGCCTCCACCATCAGCGCCCGGCTCTCCGGGGCTATAGTTGCGTCAGATATCCGCTGCGTCAGGTCAGGAACAGCCTCTGGACCGATGGCGATAAGGGTATCTATAGTAGCTAATTGAGCTGAAATTGATTGGGTTTGGCCGAGTTCATCCAGCAGTGCAGGGACAGCAGCGTCGCCGCATTCCGTTAAGGTTGCGATCGCCTGCGCCTGATCCGCCCTAACGGAATCCAATCGCGCTAGTTGCCGCCCTATCAACTGAGCATCGCAAGTCTGCGCTCCAGCCGCTCCAGAAAAAAATGGCAAGCAGCAACAGGCCCATAGTCCAATTCTGAAAATTCTACGTCTTGTATGGGTGGGGGAGGCTAACAGCTTAAACACCACTATGGCAGTTACGACGGAAGGTCAAAGCTCATACAAGAATAACTTCAGGGGAACATACAATTGCTAAACGATTCATAAAAGATTTATGCCTGCCTAAATGTATGACAAAAAAGGGAAATTAAAAATTTCTAAGCCCCTCAGCCTGCTAAAAAACTGTCATAGGCCCCCAACTCCTTAAGATACCCCCATGTAAATATCAAGTATCTAGATGAAATCGTTCCTGAGCCAATTACCGTTGTGATCACATGAAACCTCTGGACTTCAACCTGTCAGGCTTCTCTCAATCCGTTAGCGACGCGCCCGCCCTCCTCGGCGGACGCTATAAAGTTATTGACCACTTGGGATCTGGGGGGTTTGGACAAACGTTTTTGGCTGAGGACCTCCATTTGCCCAACCATCCCCGGTGTGTGGTAAAGCAACTCAACCCTCAAATTTCCGATGAAGCTGGGCTGAAAATCGCTCACCGGCTATTTGAGACGGAGGCCAAAGTTCTCTACAAATTGGGCGATCACAATCAAATCCCTCAGCTCCTGGCGCACTTCCAAGAAAGCCAGGAGTTCTATCTGGCCCAAGAACTGATCGAGGGCAATTCTTTATCTGATGAGTTAGAAACCAACAAAGTTTGGCCTCAAGCGAAGGCGGCGGCGCTGCTGCATGATGTCTTGACTGTCCTGGCGTTTGTGCATGATCAGAAAGTTATTCATCGCGATATCAAACCCTCAAATTTGATTCGCCGCCATCGGGATGGACGGATAGTTTTGATCGACTTTGGGGCGGTTAAACAGGTCAGCACCCAAATGGCGACCTCTCCAGGGGCCACCAACTTAACGGTCTCGATTGGCACCAAGGGCTATATGCCTAACGAGCAGCTTGGCGGCAATCCTCGCTTCTCTAGCGATCTCTACGCCTTGGGGATGATCTGCATCCAAGCGCTTACCGGGATGCCCCCTCAATACCTGGATGAAGATCCCCACACCGGTGAAGCGATTTGGCGCGATCTGGCCCCAGATTTGGATCCAACTCTGGCCGATATTATCGACGGCATGGTGCGCTATGACTATCGGGAACGCTACTCCAACGCGTCGCTCCCCCTGCAGCATCTGAGTCGGTTACCGGCGAAACTGCAGCAAGCAGCCCAAGCCTTCCAACAACCCATCCCCCCCGGAACTGACCCTGCAGCGACCAATAAATCCTTCTTTTCGGCCTTTTCATTGGTGGGTAAATCCATCCGATCTAAGCAGCGTCAGGCATCCGCTCCGGCGCCATCACGAGGGGGCCAGGAGAGTTTTTCCGCCAGCGCCGCCCAATCCCGCTTTCCCTTAACTAATGGGCAATCCCGTCAGTCAGGAACCCGAGGCTTAATTCTCCTGGCCAGCTTAGCGGCGGTCTTGGGGGTCACTGGGTTGGGCAGCAGAACGATTTTGCCGTCCCTCCTGGCCAAGCAAACGACGGTAAATCCAGAGGCGACTGGGGTCGCCGATGCGTCTAGTCCGTTTTCGACCCGGGTGTTTGCCAATTCGGGCAGGCTTGTGTCTATTGCGACTCTCAATAGTCAGGCCAATGCGCTGCAGGCCACTCAACATTATCCTGAGGCCCTGAAGCTCTATGACCAAGTCGCCCAGCTGATTCCCCAGGATGAGGGGGTGCAGGTGAATCGGTGTGCGGTGGCTAATCAAGCGGGCGCCTATGATCAAGCGATCGCAGCCTGTGACGAAGCGAACGCCATCAATCCCAATAATCCCCAAGTGGCCTGGAACAAAGGCTACGCCTTGGAGCAACAAAACAAGCCTGAGGAAGCGCTGGTGTTATTCGACCGGGCGATCGAAATCGCCCCTGATTTCGCTGACGCCTGGAATAGTAAGGGAACGGTGTTGCAGAAGTTGGATAGGCTCAATGATGCGATTAACGCTTATGATGAAGCGATCGCGTTAGACCCCGCTCTCACTGAAGCCCAAACTAACCGAGAAACCGTCGTAGTCAGGCAGAACCAGGAAGCGGAGGTGGCTCGCCAGGTCGCTGCCGCCGCCGCTCGCCGGGCAGCGGCGTCCTCTCAACCAGTGGCGGCAGCGTTAGAAATTCAGCGAGATGTTCAACGCAATAATGTTGATGTGGATACTGTTCGCAGCGGCATCAATATTATCCGAAGACAGATTGGCCGATAACTTCTTTGTCTCCTCGTTCCCAGGCAGAACCCGTGTTCGAGGAGCTGGTTGACTGACAAAAGTTTCAGGTAAATCGATAAACCGCTTGATTATCAGGACTTTCAGTCTAGTTGATCAGCATAATGGCAGTCGTGACTTTGAGCCTCTTTGAGGGGGAAATCTGAGTCGATTTCCAATATGAAAGGGGAGATGGCATGCTGATGTCAGATACCACTCATAACATCGGTGTGTCATGCCAAAATCTCCCCCCCTCTACAATGCCTTGATGACTTGGATGGGTCCACCCCTGATTGACTGACAAAACTTTTTTGTGGATGCCTGGAAAGCCCTCACTCTAGCCCTCTCCCGAGGGGCTACCGTGTACACACAAGTCGGTTGTACAGTAGGGGAGCGGAATTTGAGCAAGGTGCAAGCTGTGGATAACCCAATTCTGATTCATGCTGAACTGGTCAAGGGGCAAGCGTTTGGAGACCCTCGACTAGTAAAAAGGGCTCCTCGTTGTATGAGTCTATCAGGGAGCATCAATCGGTAAACATTCGGCAAATTAGCCAAAATCGCGCAGAACAAGTCGCCTACTATCGCTACTTGGAAAATGAGAATGTGACCCTATCAGAATTAGTGCGTAGTGTATCAGACCACTGCCAGCAGCAAGTATCGGGAGGTCATGTCCTAGCAATCAGTGACAGTAGTGAAGTTAACTTGCAGGCTCATAGGGGACGCCTGAAAAAGAAGGGGTTAGGGGTAGTCGGCAATAATAAAGACATTGGCTTTTTTATTCATCCGACCCTAGTGCTCAATGCAGAAACCGGCTTTCCTCTAGGATTGAGCAGCATTCAGATCTGGACTCGACCCTTGAATCATGCCAATAAAGAGGAGCGGAACTATAAAAAGTTGCCGATTGAAGCCAAGGAGTCCTATAAGTGGATAGCCTCTGCAGAACGCAGTGAAGGCTGCTTAAGGGAAGCGAAAAAGGTGACGCACATTGGGGATAGAGAATCGGACATATTTGAAGAATGGGCTATTGTTCCTGACCGACAAAATCATTTGCTGGTGCGGGTTTGTCGGGACCGACGGTTAGCGGGAAAGGAGCAATCGCTCTTTAGCTACCTGAGCGCTCAACCTTGTGAGGGCATTTACACTCTGCAGGTGGAGGCTGACCCACGCATTGGCCGCATTGCCCGGGAAGCTTTGATGACAGTGCGATTCGCCCAAGTAAAAATTCAACGTCCAGATCGGTTGAGCTTAACGGACTATCCGCCCAGTATCACCCTCTATGCCGTTGAGGCCAAGGAGGTCAACCCACCGATGGGGCAATCCCCCATCCATTGGCGGTTACTGACCACCCATCCAGTGGTGTGCCTGGAACAAGCTCTCCAAGTGATTCAATGGTATTGTTGGCGCTGGCGAATTGAGCAACTCTTCGCCACGCTCAAGCGAGTGGGGTTGAATATTGAAGCCACCCAATTGGAATCAATTGTAGGAATTCAAAGACTCACCGTCTTAGCCTTGTCAGTGGCGGTACGGATTCTGCAGATGGTGGAAGGTCGAGAGAAGTCTGACTTGCCTGCTTCCCTTACCTTTTCTGAGCAGCAACAGCAATGTTTGGCAGAGATGTCGCCCAGCCTGCAAGGGCGGACGCCAAAACAGCAAAATCCTTATCCTCCTTCCTCTCTAGCCTGGGCGACTTGGCTTATTGCCCGCCTGGGTGGATGGTCCGGTTATCGCTCTCAACGGCCTCCTGGAATGCCCACACTTGTGCATGGGCTCCGTAAGTTTGAGTCTATCTTCTTGGGATGGAAACTAGCTCAACCTTGACTTGTGTGTACACGGTAGCCCGAGGGGAGAGGGAACAAGAGAGTGGATCGGCTCCCCTCGCCCTCTGGGAGAGGGGTTGGGGGTGAGGGCTCTAGACTATTGTCAGTCAACCATGTCCTTAAATTACGTTTGAGTTGCTGACAAAAAGACAAGGTAATATAGGGTCACACAATTTTGCCCTAAGTTTGTCACCTCTTTACACTTAAACTGTGATATAAAGAACCCGCTTCACAAATAAGCTAGCGACCCAACTGAGCTAGCTTTAATACATAACATAGTTGTTGACGTAGATACTCAGTTCAGAGCTTAGAGTATGCGACAGATGTATGCGTTAAGAACTCAACATTGGTTCTCGATGCTGATTGGATTGCAACAAAGTAGGTTTTTGTGTAGGTTTCCTTACCTTCTCACCCATTTGTTTCGAGTTTGTCACCCCTTATGTCTTACATTAAGGAGGTAAAGTTCAATCAAGATTCCATACTTTTGGAACCACATCTATCCTCTTTTTTGTCATCAATCAGCTCTAGACTGAATAAGTCTAGACCAAATAAATCAGGATCAAGTTCCGCAAAAGAAAACTCTCAAGTCTACTTATGTTGACTTCGCTCAATAAATTTCCCAAAGTATCTCTTCTATCCTTTAGAAGGGTTAATTGAGCAAATCAAAAATTAAATTGACAGAATTTTGCGGCACTTAAGCTATCTTCAGGGGGTCTTTTCTTTAAGAGGCTTGAATTGGATTTTATGGAATCAACACCTAATTTAAAGCAGGGAAACCACAACCAGAAAAGTCCGAAATCTTCATAGCATATCTACAAGTTTTCTCATGAAAATAGCATTGGTCCATGACTATTTGACCCAAGGAGGAGGAGCAGAGCGAGTATTTGAGCTGCTTTGTCAGTACTTTCCAAGTGCTGATATTTTTACCTCTTTGTATGACCCCGAAAAATCAATTGACTTAGGTGAGCGGGTAGTCAAGACTACAGTGCTGCAACACCTGCCAGGAGCAAAGAAGTATTTTAGGCTGTTGGCGCCGCTTTATTACACAGCTTTTCGCACACTAGATCTTCAAAATTACGATCTAATTATCAGTAGCTCCACCAGCTTTGCCAAGGCGGTGCGGAAACGACCAGACGCTTATCACATTTGCCTCTGTCATAATGTGACAAGGTTTCTTTGGGACACTGAAACTTACTTAAAGGAATATTCAGACTATAAAAAATTCTACCCGCTGATTGAACAAATCTTTGCTCTCATGAGGATGCAAGATCTAAGATATGCTCAAGAGCCTGACATGTATATTTCTAACTCTAGTGCAGTCGCGGATCGCATCAGAAAAACCTACAATCGGCAGGCAAAGGTCATTCATTATCCCATTCGCAGCAAGAATTTTTCGTTTTCCAGCCAAAAAGAGGACTTCTACCTGGTCGCCTCTCGACTACTCGGCTATAAGCACGTAGATATTACGGTCAAAGCCTTCAATGAGTTGGGATGGCCCCTGGTGATCATTGGCGATGGTCCAGAGCGAAAGTGGCTGGAGTCTCAAGCTGCAGATAACATTACATTTTTAGGTCGGGTAAGTGATGCAGAGCGGCGCTGCTTAATGTCTAAAGCCCGCTCAGTCATCGTTGCCGCCTTGGAAGATTATGGATTGGTTCCGATTGAGGCGAATGCGAGCGGCACGCCGGTGATTGCTTATGGCGCAGGGGGAGCCTTAGAAACCCAAATCCATGGCATGACAGGGATGTTTTTTGAAGAGCAAACCCCTGAATCCCTGAAAAGGGTCCTGCTTGAAGCCAGAAATATGACCTGGGATCATGAACAAATTAGGAAGCATGCACTCAGCAATTTTTCTGAGAAAATCTTCTTTAGACGGCTCAAGCGAGTACTGAATAATGTGTGTGACAATCGTACTATGCACACCAATAGTCAACTGTTTCAAACAATTGCCTCAGGGGCGGTGGGCTAGATACACCCACAGATGTAAAGCCTACCCCTTTTCCCCCACCCATTCTCTCCCTGTTAGAGGAGGGGTGTTTTGCTAAAGGAAGTCCTGATGAAAATTCTCTTTTTAGATCAAAGTAGTAAGCTGGGGGGGGCGGAACTATCACTTTCAGATGTAGCAAAACCCTACCGAAATGACTGTTTGGTGGGCATATTCGCCGATGGGCCATTTCGAGAGTTCCTAGAGAAGGCTCAAATACCGGTTCAGGTTTTAACCAACCAACCCATCCAAATTTCTCGAGACAGTCATTTCATTCAGAGTATCAGCCGCCTTGGCTCCTTGATTCCTTTGATCGCCAGGGTGACTAAGATAGCTCGTGACTACGACATCATCTACGCAAATACCCAAAAAGCGCTCGTGGTCGGTGCATTAGCTAGCTTCTTAAGTCGGCGCCCTTTGGTATACCATTTGCGCGATATCCTCTCCACTGATCACTTTAGTCGAACCAATTGTTGGATCGCAGTTACGTTAGCCAATCGCTTTGCCTCACTAGTGATTGCTAATTCGAAAGCAACTCAGTCAGCATTTATTGAAGCGGGCGGTCGCCCAGAAATCACGACAGTTGTTTATAACGGATTTGACCCTGAAAATTATCAGAGCCAACCCTCCAGTCTAAGTCATCTAAAGCAACAGTTAGGAATCCATAATCAATATGTAGTCGGCCATTTCAGCCGTCTGTCTCCCTGGAAAGGCCAGCATATTTTGATTGAAGCGCTGACTCATTGTCCTGAGGATGTTACGACTATTTTAGTGGGGGATCCCCTCTTTGGAGAAGAGGAGTATGCCGAGCAGCTCCACCAACAGGTAGCGGACCTCGGATTGGAGAATCGCGTTCAGTTTTTAGGGTTTCGGTCAGATATTCCCTCTTTAATGGCCTGTTGTGATTTAATCGCCCACACGTCGATTTCCCCCGAACCTTTCGGAAGAGTGATTATCGAAGCGATGTTTTGCAATCGGCCTGTGGTTGCGGCGGCGGCTGGCGGAGTCGTTGAATTAGTCGAGTCAGGCAGAACAGGTTGGTTGGTCAAACCTGGAGATGTGAAGGAACTCGCCGACGTCATCACCCTGTGTCGGCGCAATCCCAAACTGGCAATAGAGACAGCGAGCCAAGCGCAGCAACATTTACAGATGAGTGGGCGGTTTCACTTGTCAAAGACTAATCAACAAATTGCCCATTTGCTACGTCAGTTGATGAAGGAAACGCCTTACACATTGGATCCTTCATCTGAAAGGAGTTGAGGAAAAGCATAAACTAGCAACCTGGATTATTCAGGTAGGTATTTTATTATTTATTTTCGTATTTATTTATCGAGTCTCGCGACTTATTCCTGCAGACAATAGGGAATTTTCAGAACTGATATCAAGTCATCGAGAACGCCTTTACGGAATTTGCTTCAAAATAAAGTCCCAGCAACAGGCAGTGGATGAGTAGATAAGATATTTTGCATCATATGTCAGCTAGTCCAGTTCCTTGGGATGTACGTAGGCATGTCCCCTATCCTTGTATCTTCAGAGATAAGGTAACCCGTCCCATCCTAGGTGCACTAACACCGCACGGTAGCCAGGGTGCCTTATTGTAAAAAAGAGCGTGGATAACCAGAAGCCACCGAGGTGCAAGACACCGTAGGGTAGCGCCGGTCGCCACGCCCTAGCCCAATGAAAAGAACTCGAACCATCGCTAGAGGCTTGACCTCGCATTCGCAAGGAAGAGTGTTCAAAGGGTCAAAACAAACCTAATAGCTAGAATAAACGATGACTTCAGAAAAAACATGGGTTGGTATTGATGTATCTAAAGCCAGTCTGGATGTACATAGTCTGCCCCAAGGGATTGCCTTTTCAGTAAGTAATACAGAAACAGGCATGATGGAGTTGATTCAACGATTGCACCCCTTGGCGGTTAGCCTGGTGGTTTTGGAATCAACCGGTGGACTAGAGCGAATGAGTGTCTCTGCGTTACAAAAAGCAGATATCCCGGTTGCGATGGTTAATCCTCGCAAAGTCAAAGGACTCGCTATCAGTTTAGGAAAAGCCAAAACCGATAAACTTGACGCCTATGTGCTAGCGCAGTTTGCCCAAACCATTCAACCGCAACCTCTGCCAAAAATCAAGGCGAATGCTCAACAATTAAGCGATTTGACTCGACGGCGAGCGCAGTTGGTGGAGATGCAAGTCGCCGAGAAAAACCGTCTCAGTAGTGCGCCAGTATCGATCCAATCTGACATCAAAGCCCATCTGAAACAGCTTAAAGAGAGAATTGAGGCGCTCAATGCAGAGATTCAAACTTTGACTCAAGCCGAAGAAAACTGGAGCCGGAAACAAGAGATTTTGATCTCCTTTAAAGGGATCGGTCCGGTCACTTCCGCGCTATGCTTGGCTGAATTGCCTGAATTAGGAACGCTGACGGAAAAACAAATTGCTCGATTGGTAGGCGTGGCCCCAATCAACCACGATAGCGGCCAGAATAAGGGCAAGCGAATGATTAGCGGCGGACGCGCTTCAGTCCGATGTGGATTGTACATTGCTACATTGGTGGCGACTCGGTTTAATCCAGTGATTAAAGCCTTCTATCAACGTTTGCTGGAGCGGGGAAAACTGAAGAAGGTGGCTTTGATCGCCTGTACTCGGAAGTTACTGGTCATTCTCAATGCGATGATTCGTGACAACAAAACTTGGCAAGCTCCGGCTTAAAAAAACTGGACAATAAGTCTTTTAAACGCTTGAAGATAAGTCTTTTAAGCTAAAGTGAACGGACGAGCATGCCGTCATTTTTCCATGAATAGTAGAATTTAGAAAAACCTCCTAATAATGGTAAATTCAACGATTTGAAGGGGTTTCAGCGGCCTTTGAAAAAGTTGCCTGGGAAACTCAACGTCTTAGGCAAGGAGTCCTAATATTCAGTTACTTCTGTCAATGCTTTTCAAGCGCCAGAAATATTTAGTTCTGTATGCAGATAACTATGACAGGTGCAATTTTTTTCTTGTCTGTATTCCTTGTTGCTTTTTGAGCTTCTTTCTGCTGAAATATCCCTTTTTTACTTGACATACAAGACAATCGCTGCTGTCATAGGGAGCATTCCACTTTTGCAAAAATAGTCATTGGCGCTCAGTCACAGACTGGGCCTCCCTAAAACCCCTCTGAGACAAGTGTAGTGGACTGACACCAGGGCTCGACTTCCAGCTATTCAGCCTGTCTTTGCCGAGGTTTTAAGGGGCATTAAACGTTTTAGACGCCGAATACGGTCCTTAGCGGGTCAGGTTTGGTGGACGACAAATAAAGCCGCTTGGCGGCTCACATGCTCCAGTATCTATTTGAGCACTGAGTTCTCAATCCTTTCCAGACTATTGAGTTCTGTTTTGTCATGGGTGTCTGTGTCGTGAAATTTGCACAGACATCCATGACAAAATCCAGTTAATTTTAGCAACCTGTTACACAATTAATTTTGCCAATATGCAATCGATATATAGACATTAGTTATGGAGTTATAGTGTTACCCATCATTAAATAGATAGGGAAGGCTATGCACCATGTTCCTTCAAGTTTCAATTATTTTATAAATTCAAGAGCTTACTTTAAGAGTCCATAAAATACGGATCGAAACATTGCTAGATTACTGTAGTGCAAATAAATTTTTATAGGGCATATAAAAAAGCTTGTTGGACTCTATCATGGCTTTTTTGATTGTTAATACTAATTGATTCCTTTGGAACTTAGATCCCAATTTAGTGCATCCCTGAGACCGCTGATTGTACATTTGGGTAAATCATGCCTGCTTCCTATTTATATCAAGATCAATTCATTCAAACCTACAAACGTTTGCGCGATAGAATAATCAAAGAAATTCTTGATTTGAATTATTTCCAATCTCTCTCTGAAGCTGCTTACCGAAAAGCAGTTAAGAGATATTCTACTTCTTTACCTACGCTCTCTCCCGTCGACTCTGAAATCATCGAGACTCTTTATCATGAAGGTGTTTATATTACCTCTTTAGAAAATCTGGAAGTTTCCTCTACTCCTTTACTCACAAATGCTTGCCAGAATCTCTTGCCAAAATTGCTAGCAGTTTCTCCAAAAAGTGAGAAGCAATTTTCAATTCATGCTAGTTCCTCACAACTAATGGAGTATCCAGAAATTTTCAATTGGGGGCTAGAAGAAAAGTTTCTCAACATTATTGAAAATTACCTCTCTCTTCCGGTAGCTTTTCATGGCTTATACTTTCGTCGAGATTTGGCCAATTCAGTCGAAAGGAATTCAAGATTGTGGCATCTTGATAGAGAAGATCGCCGCATGTTAAAAATCATTATTTACTTAAATGATGTTAGTGAAGAAGGTGGGGCATTTCAGTATATTCCCAGGTCTTTAACGGCGAAAGCTTTCAAGTCGCTTAAATATGACTATGGCAATAAAACTGATAAATATATTAATGACAAAACCATGGAAGACGTGATCCCTAAATCGCAATGGAAATCGTGTGTCGGGGCTTCTGGTACAGTGGTTTTCGCTGACACCGCCAGCATTTTTCATCGTGGTAAGGTTCCTGTATCCTCCGAAAGATTTTCCCTATTTTTCGACTATACTTCTAGGCGGCCAAAGCGTCCCAACTATTGTAATACTCGCTTTTCTGTGAATGAGTTGACAACACTTTCCCAAAAACTATCCAAACGACAAAAAGAATGTATTTGGGGAAATCACAAGCTTCTATTCGGATTGAACTCATTCGTTTAACTCAAAAAGCTACATCTCGACTAGTTTAAAACCCGTTTTTTTCTCCTCTGAGTCGCGGTGAGTTTTAAATTTGTCAGCGATTTCAAGGGGATGTGCATCCAGCTCCAAAGTCAAAATCGGCTCCAACTTAAAGCGGGACAATCCAGTAGAGAATTTCAGGAGACATAAGTCAGTCAGGAAATAGATTCTGACTCCTGTCTCCTGTAGGGATTTGCCCTTCTTGAAGAGTATTCATGCTCCGTTAGAATGTCCCAGCTTAAGTTGATTCCCGTCAAAATCATTGTCGGTGGGGAAAACTTCACACGACGATTCAATATAAACTGAGCCGTCAAATCCGGTTTGTCCTAAGCATACTATCCAATCCGAACCTATATTATCTTGCCGTCGGTATCATCTGACGAAATTCCCTACTTTAAGAAGCATAACGTCATTTTACCTAATGGTCTCATGCGTTTCGATACGCCACGCTTCTGGTCCAAAGATGTACTCACGCACTCTTGATCCCAACGTCAGCTTTAGATTGCCGCCTTGCGGGTATGTCGTCCAAGGATTCTCCATCAGGGGCCAAGACTGGGTGTCTATATCTCGATGGTTTACTTTAAGGAGCCGATCGAAGCGAATATCCAGTATATTTCCGTCCAGATCAATGTATTTGATTCTCGGATACCGATCAAGAATTTGGCTATCGTCGATATGGTCCGTAAAGTTCAAGGCGTTTGAAAAATCGGTCAAATTAGCGAATTCTCCTCGAAAAGCTGCAACTGCAACTAGCCCTATTTTTAATTTACCTTGAGGAATAAAACGAGGCCCTTGGAATTTGGTGTCTTGGCTTGACCAATCGAAACCAATCCTTTCACCATTGGAAGCAATAGTAAAGAGCGAGAGCCCAATCATCACTGTCCCGTAGTCCAGATAAATCGCTCCTTGTTCCGAGTGGTCTATATAATCAATAAACCCTTGGGGTGTTCTGCCGATGACGTATTTATGCGCATTATCAGCCGGAATATTATAAACACCGATAATTGTTTTATTGTGTTGTAGGACTTGTTCGTAATCGGTGATTCCTCTTCTTTTTTTGGGATGAGTGACCCAAAAGATACTATCTTGGTCTGACTCAGTCCAAACAATACCCCAGCGATGCCCTTGAGCTGACCAACCTAATTTGTCGCCTTGCTCTTCAAACTGACTATAAATAGCGCCCTCTGGCGCCATATAGGTGGTTTTAAAGAACTGATCGTCATTGCCTTCCCATCGATCATAGGCCCTATGAATATAAGGGCTTTGGCGCTGTTGAGCAATATCTTGTATCATTTCTGGAACCCGGTAGGAGGCTACGGCGTGTTGGACCGAATAGGCTGCTTCAACAGAGAAAGAGGCGGGGTCTTTTCCACCTAAAAACAGCCATAAAACGTACTGTCCAGCGCCATATTCGTTCTGCCGATGAACCAGAGGAAATTTTCGTAGGCTGGAAGCAGCCCAGTGACCATCGAGCCATTCACCGCTTGGGTTGATTAAGAGCCATTCAAAAATAATTTGAGCTTTGTATTTTATTTCCTCATCTTTAGCAAAGTCTGCCAGTGTTCGAAATGCTCCGAGATACATCGCGTGATAGACGGGCGAATCATGTTCCACCATGCCTTGGATTACGAAGTCAGACATCATTTTGAGGATCTTGGACCTGCCCGCGGGATCATCAGGACTGTAGTTTCCTGCAAATTCTTCATCCGGCCATTCTTCAGAAGCTAGAAAACGCGCGGCCGCCAACATAATTTTATGGTTTTCCGTTTTGCCGCTATCGTAAACTTCAGCTTCGAGGAGACGTTGTTTTGCTTTCGCCTTCTGTGCTTCGCTATATAATGCTTGCCATCTAAAATAGGAGTCGATCAGACCCCAGTAATAAAAGCTATAGTCTTCAAAAATTCTCTCATGGGCAAGGTCAACTACACCCCTAGCTAGATCTTCTTCACCACGGTGAAACAAAGCCTGGGCGTACCAGAAGGCATATTTTGAATATTGTTCATCGCGAGTATCAACATTCGTCGTAGAAAATTCCGCCAGAAGTTTTTCAGCACGGGATTCAAAGGTATTTAGCCGATCTGAGAAATTTAGCTGATCTGAGGTATTTAGCCGATCTGAAGTTTGAAGAGGCGTGAGCGGCTCCGAAGTTGGAAGAGGCGTGAGCGACTTAGGAAGATCACATGCGCAGGATATTGTTAATAGATATGCAGAGTTTATTACAGAAAAAAGCCGCTTAAATCTTTTGATTCCGAATATCCAATTTATGAATTTCACTGCTATTTACTTATTTTAAATTGGTTGATTTATTTTCAAAAATTATCTGAATTATGTCTCTTAGGGATTATATTTAATTTTGGGTAGTCCTAGACAGATAAGGATGCATTGTAATGATGTATGAAGCGCCAGGTCGCTCCAATGTGATTTTCTATCTTCTTAGAAAACGATAATGTTTTGCGCACCAGCCTTGATACTCGCTGTGGTAAAGTGCAGTTGAGCTGCTCAATCTGATTGGTTCGCCCACTTTCTTTGCCCACCGGATGATGTCGTTTACAAGGCAAGACTGTTTCGTAAGCTTCCCAAAGTCGTTGTAGCAAACGGCCCACTGGCGGTAGACAGGGGCTATGCCCGCTAGAGGCAATTTTTTTAGCAAAAGCTTGTCAATCAGGCGTTTAGTCGCAGCGCTGATAATTTTGTTCTGAGGGTCTTTAACAAACTGACGGCCACAGTCATTGCACCTGTGTTTTTGTTTATCGTTGTGACTCCTACCATTCTTGACGAAATGGGAGGAGCAGCAATTTGGGCAATTCGGGAGGATAGATGTCATGGGGTATTATGGATAGCATTGCTTCACTAATACACCATCTCAACCTGTTGCCTCATCACCCCTCCGTTAGATTTCAACAACCTCATCCATACATCTTTAGGGCTACCAATAGGCTCAGATTTCCATCTGAGAGTCATCTAGCTTTTTCTGAGCAGAGACACTTATCGTTTTAGAGGATGCTTTAAAGGTCCGACTTGCGTGCCATAGGCCACCTACGCCAATTTCGGAAGGGCTTCAAATTCCTAATTCTGCCGTAGTGTTTTCTGCGCGGCTCAGGTAGCCAAAGACCATCCAGAAGACTATTAAAACACCCTCTCTAATATCACTATTTTCGGCTGTTCAGCATCCTGCACAAGTAATTTGTATTCGCTTTTGAAGGCAGTTACATTCTAACCCCTAACTTTGAAGGCATTCGTATTCTAACCCCCAACGGCTCTGATCGGAATGTCACCTTTGCCAACAACTCCAAACAGACTTAACTTTCCCGATCTCCCACTGCAGATCATCTCAAACTCTAACTGATAACCCCTTGGCGGTCGGTGAGCATTGAGATTGTTATGCCGCGATCGGATTTGAAAAAATTTGTTTAATCAAAATTTGGCTTCGACATGCTTAATATCTTGCACCTGGCACTTACATTCTATTAGCATGACGCCACAAGAGACAGTTCTTTTGAAAATTCGAAACTTGCTCTGCCATCGTTTTTAAAGTGCTGTCTGGCAGCGAAGACTTACAATAGTAGGGTCGTTTTGGATATCGTGTTGTGTAGTCAAAGAATACAGCAAAGCGGTCTGTGGCCGAGGGAACTTTGCCACGATGAAATAGGGTTGCTGTATCCATAAATATCATGGTTCCAGAAGGCCCTAAGCATGACTTCCATTCCTTCTCAGATAAACTTTTACTCATCAAAGAATCATTAATATAGCCGTATCTATATCCGGTTTTCTTGACAACCGATGCAGTAATTTCCTTTGGAATATACTGTAGCGGACCATAAGTATCATTGGAAATATCATTCAGATAGATGATAACTTTGAAGCTGCGATAGTCTTCCATATCGAGATGCCATAGCTTTGACTTCTTTGGCAAGGTATTAGTAAAGTCTCGATGAAAATACATTCCGTGATAGGCGATCGGTAGCCCTAAATAATTCTCAGCAATTTTCAGCAATCTTTCATTTAGCCCCAAGAGAAATATTTCAGGATATTGAACGACTTGGGAAGGCGTCGCCAGCATGTAGGGTTGACTACATTTTTCTAAGTTAGTTGGCAAAATTAATGATTGTTTTAGTTTGGCAGCTTGGGTCAGGAAAATAGATGCTAATGATACATCAAATGCGTCGAGAGAAGTAATAAAAACTCCCTCCTCACGGAGATGACTTACTAAATCCAAATCCTTAGCATCCAGCGTTGGTAAATACTCAAAATGATTCATGAGCCGCTTCTGATACATTCGATCGATACCTTTTCGAAGTATGGGCAAGTCTTCAACATGACGTCGGCTATAGTTAATGACTTGCTTGAAACGTTTGGAAATTTGTTTCATCATGCTTAGCCTTATAGAAGTAGGAAGCGGACATAAGTAGTAAATTCACCCTATGAAATAGCACTCACATCCAAATGCATCTAAGCGGACAATCTAGATAAAATTTATCTCAAGACAACGCCAAAAATTAAACTCAATAACGAAAATTGTGGCATTACATCCTTGCGTTCAAAAGCGTGGTTGATTATGTCCAAACGCAGCAAGGATGAACAGACCGCCACATCCGTTGCAATGATAGAGTTAGGATACCCTGACTTGAATGCAGTACTACAATTACAAACTTATAGGAAATCTGTCTATGACAGATATGTACCTAAGAACATTTAGTTTAGGTTTTGGCCCACCACCATGGGGTTTGGTCGCAAAATCACTCATTTCACGCAACAAATCGCTCATTTTACGCAACAAATGAGCGATTTTCCTTCTATATTGATTTTACCTCATCCAACTGGGAACCGCTATATTTTACGTCTCTTAAAAATAGCCTGAAATAAGCATTTATCGCCATCGATTTAAGTTGGTGCTAATTCAATCAGTAGGGGATGATCAGGTATCTTAAGCTTGAGGCGCTTGGGATTGACATATCGATTAATAGGAGCGACAGAATGGATTGGTTGGTAAGTCACTGCTTGTTTGATTGAAGTATTTAGGATTAGAGTTACCTCACGTTCTGGAACAGTAATGTCTGTTTTCTTTCTAGAATTAAAACTGCGAACTTGCCAGAGAATAAGATAGGATGTTCCATCCTGTTTTTGCAGCAGGGTATGATGTATATGATGTGGCGTCACCGCTGAACCCATAGTCTAATGAGCCCAATGGCGATGCAACACTGGCTACAGCGTTAGGATCCCTCAAAAGCATAATTAGATTTCTTAGCGCAATGAAGGCGGTTTTAGGAGAACCATCGTTGCGCAATAACCCAAAGTGGAATTTCGCCTGATCGTTATCTGGATTTGGCTTAATATCAATGAGTTCGTAGCTGTATGTGCGCTCAACATCCCGATTGAAATATTCTAGAAATAATCGAGGTAAATACTTCCTAGAACTTCCTTCAGATACGCCGCTATAATTTCCAAAAATCGCATTGTGATAACCGCACTCGGTTGTAATAGCGCGTTGGGAGCCGCACATAATATGAACCGCAGGAATCCATGGATCATTCAGGTTATGACTGGGTTCTCCCATTAATGGAGGTGTATAATTCGGCTTGAAATTCACGCACTCCATGGGGAAAGGTTTGCCCTTGATAGGTGAACTCTGGGTGAATATCCCATTTGTTAGGCCCCTCTATTGCTTCAACTAAGTCAGCCATTACCTTGGCGATGTCTACTGCCTTAGCAGGCGTCAGGCGGCCGCGTGGATCGATAATCAGAGTTGATTTGATGTTCAGCCTGGCTAGGTCCTTAAACTTTTGCTGCGTCTCTATATCTTTGGGCGTTACCCGATCGCGTATGTGGTGAATTCCTAGTTCTGTTAGCCGAGGCTTAATGATGTCGCTATAGTGTCGATAGTCTGTATCTCGATAGTTAAGATGCACCACAACCCCAATAGAATCAATGAAGGCGTTTGTACTTCTAGCTTCCTCTGCTTGCGTTTATCCTGGCGATGTTAAGGAAGTGGCGCAAGCAAACAGCACAGTGCAAATCAGTGTCAAGATATACAATGAATAGCACTTTTTCCAGAACTTGAGATAGTTATTCATTCAAGTTTAGATTAGGTATTCACCGTATTTTTCCATCTAATGCTGTTTGGTAGACGGTTTTGATTTGCTGTGCGATTACTGGCCAAGCGTAATGTTCCTGAACATAAGCTTTACAGGCTTGGCTGCTGGGCAGTTGACGATGACCAGATAGAACCTCCTCAATGCCCTGAGCAAGCTGCTCAGTAGAAACCCCCTCAAATACGAGGTCTTTAGAGAAGGGCCGCAGAATTTCAGGAATACCCCCTATGGGCGTACCTAGAACGGGGGTGCCAGCAGCGAGGGACTCGATGACAATCAGGCCAAATCCTTCCAAAGCAACGGTAGGCACAACCGAAAAATTTGCAGCTCTGTACGCCTGCACCAGATTTTGATCGGGGATATATCCTAATAAGCGGACATGATCACCCAGTCCTAATTCATCAATTTGCGCTTGCAGAGTTGACCTCAGTGAGCCTTTGCCAGCAATCAGTAACAAAACTTCTGGGTGATGCGTTCGCACTTTCTCAACGGCTGAGATCAAATTCTCCAGCCCCATACGTCGAGCCAAACGTCGCACGGCAAAGATAATAGGTCGGTCTTGAGGCCAATCTAATATTGCCCTTGCCTCAGTGCGAGATAGGATAGTTTCAAACCTCTCAGTGTCTACCCCTCCGGGTACTATGTGGATACGCTCGAACGGCGCTCCATACTCTTGGTGCAGAATATCGCGGAAGGCTTTAGAAAGGACAATAAAGTCAGTTGCTCGCTGATAGACTGCCTGCTCCAGTAATTTTTTTAGCCGAGTGGTGATGTTTTTGTTGCCCGCCACGCTGCTTTCTAGAGCCCAGGGCCCATGAAAATGCATCACCATTGGTCGCTGGATCAACCGATCCAGTATCGGCAGGGTATACACAGCGAAGTGAGAAACAATTAAAGGGTAATTCTCCTCAGCCAGTAGCTGGCGAACAGACTGCTGCACGCCTCGCCATCGTTGCCAGAGAGGAGACTGAGTGGGAGCGAAAGCTTGTACCTGACTACGGGAATCGGATGCGACATTGCTTGAGCCCGCAACGAGTCCCTGTATCTCCACGCCTGCCTCTGGCAGGTGGCGGATGCAGTCATAAAAAACACGATTAAGTCCCCCCGCCTGTTCTGGGAACCAACCCATACCTATCTGTAGTGTTTTCATAAAATGAGTTTGCGCATCGACTTAAACATTTCCTGGAGGCATGGTTTTTCTGCCCTGAAACCAAATGCATTGCCTCAAACTCTTTTGAGACTGGCGGTTCGTTGATAAAAGGCGTAATTATTAGCCGCCATACCAATGCCAAGAAACCCCCAAACAACCATGGCGAAGGAGTTCATCGTCACAGGATTGAACCCGAGCTGCACTAGAAAACTGCCTAGAGCAATGGCGCGAGCAGCACTGGCAAAGGCATCGGAGCGTTCATTGGAGCCCTGTAACAATCTGGTGAAAAGCAGACCTATTCCAGTCAAATAAGCAATGGCGGCAAACCAGCCCAGAGAAAAAATTATCAGCAGCAGTCCGTTATCATAGGGACCAATACGACTTGCCGTAGGAGGCAACTGAGTTCCCAATCCTCGCCCCAGAAATTCAACCAGAGCGGCTCCGATCAGTTCAGATAGCCCCCCCAATCTGGCTTGGTAGCTAACATCTTCTGTTGGATCAGAAAAAGATTGAAATCGATCGCCAATCACGGAAGAAAAGGGTTCCACAGTCGCTAAGGGCAACACCAACATGACTACAGCCAAAATACTAACGACTAGGCGCACCTGAAGCCTTAGTTTGATGGAGGGTAAGAAAATCAACAGGGTTACAAACCAGCCTAACCAGGCAGCACGCGCAATGGTTAACAGGAAGGAGAGGTAGCCGAATGCAGCAGCCAAGAAACGCAAAACACCCTTGTGAACGAATAATAGCAGTAAACCTGCGATCATAACTGCACCGAATGTCTGCGGAATCATCATTGTGCTCCACACTCGAATCCCGAGGGGTTCAGCCACTCCATAGGTAGTATGAACTTCAGTGGTTAGCCAGAATTTATCCCACGCAGGCGCTGTCAAATATTGCCAAACTCCATAGCCCCCCATCACCAGCACGCCCCAGAGGAAAGTTTGCTGGATGCTCTGGCGATAGTTGGGGTACTCTCGCCAATGAACATATAAATGGAAACTGAAAAAGATCGGACCTATCCATCCAAAAAAGTCAAGCACAGCTACGTTTAGTGGGTTTTGAATTGCCCCAATGGCAAAGCCATAACACACGCTTACAATGCATAGGATAAAGGGTAACCCATGCTGGTTAAGGCATCTGGGAAGATATCTCACAAAAGTGGCGGCGCAGATTAAAGTCACCAGCTTGGGTGTTAGAATCCAGGGCCCATAGGTGTAATGGCCGCTTTGATAATCAATTAAGCGGCGGATAAGGGGGCCGAGAAACCATAACCACCAGGTAAACCCCACATAGAAAACGGGATATCGGCGATACAGATATACACCGACAGCGATCGCTCCAAGGGGAAAGAGGGGAACCAGGATGCGGCCAGCGCCAACCAGGAAACATAACGCCAGAAAAATGGAGAATCCCAATATTGCATTCCAAGCAGGTTTCGTTTGTTGGAAATCTTTTTTCAGTTGGCCAAGCGTTAGCAGTACCACGGTTCCCCCTCATGCGGTATGACTGTGAGGTTGACGATTTTGCTTCTTTCGCTGGAGTGCGTCTTCATAAAAGGCCAGGGTATTGTGAGCAATGCGGGTCCAACTATACTTTTGGGCAGTGGCGTAAGCATTGTGGCGCAGTTGATCGAGATAGGCGCGATCGCAAATCAGCCGCTCTACCGCCTTTTCAATCGCCTCACTATCACGGGGAGGGACGACGATCGCATCCTGCCCATCTCGGACAATCGTCATTGGCCCTGGCGTCGCGGTTGTGACGGGAGCCAGCCCACAGGCCATCGCCTCAACTAGGGCCATGCCAAACCCTTCTGATGTGCTGGGCAAAATTTTAATCTGATGCCCTTTTAGAAGGGTCGGCAGGGTTTCATGCTTGTAGCGCGGTATAACTGTGACGCGATCGCGCACGCCAGGATCAAAGTCAGCATAAATCGCATTGGGATCAGGACATTCTCGGCACTCTGTTCCCAAAAAACTGACTTGCGCCTGCGGATATCGAACCAGAATTCTATTCAATGCGGGTGAGCCATAGCGCACACCCTTGCGGGGAATATATGTACTCACTTGAGCAATGCGAATCGTCTCATCATCTGCGATTGGCGTAGGCTCAAAGGGCAAATTCAAAAAGGCCTCTGGGATTCCATTGGCGATCATCCGCATTTGTTCAGAGCGAACCCCAAGGCTATCAACTGCATAGTCTGCAGCACGATGACTCAGCAACAAGACCAAATCAGCAGTCCGGAGGGAGTTGGCTTCCTCCCAAAGTTTGAAGCTGCCGCGATAAAGCGGGTACTTCCAACTCAGAGAACGGTTTCCGCATTTGACATCCTCCAAAAATTCAAGGTGTTCAATATGTCGGAGACCATGGTCGCGCGCCACTAAAACAGGCCGACGTTCGCCAAAACGCTGGAGTATTCTCGCCCATGCCCAAGTATCTCCAGTAGACGCATCGACCACGTCCACGGCGTGTTTGTTAGACAGACTCCAGATATGGTGAGCGACAAATTCTGGAAACAAAACTGTCTTAGCCAACCCAGGCAGCCATTTAGGGAGGTCGTCAAACGAGTAATACTGCACCTGATGGCCTAGCTTTTGATACTCTTGGCCAAGGTTCCAGATCACCCCCGCAGCGCCTGCATTGGGATTAAACTCATAATGAACCGTGAGTAGAATATTCAGAGAATGTCCCTTATTTGATAAATCTACACTTAATATTTCCTCACCTAGTCAGGATGAACCGGATATTCTCTAGGGCGTCTTCGTGAAACTGAAACTTCAATCAGGTTTCAAATTCTTGAGGAGCCGCCGCCCAATTTCATTTCATTGCCGAATGATTCATCAGCATTGTCGCAATTTTGCAAATAATTTCTGCAGATATAACAAAACGTAGAGACGTTGCATGCAACGTCTCTACGAACAAATTATCAGGCTTTTTCGAATCGTTTTTTAGATGGAAATTAGCTAGACGAAATGAAAATCTGTACTGTTAAGGGATAAATTCTTGTCCCCTTGGACTACCCCAATTAACTCATCCTGCCCTGGGGTCTTGAGAAAGATCCCAGTTCCCTTGACATTCGCAACTTGGCCTAAGCGATAATCTTTCGCTTTACCAGATAATTGGATCTTGTCTCCTTGGCTTGAGAAAAAGTCTTTAACTATCGCATAGTCATGTAAACCCGCAGTGTTGTTCTTATGATCATCGTAGAAAACCTGCGATGAATCGCCGAGTACAAAGGTATCTGATCCATCTCCCCCCAATAGAGTATCGCGCTCACGTAGACCCGCTTGAATATCTTTCGGTCTCACGCCAACCAGAGTATCGGCGCCATTTCCGCCATCAAGTCGATCATTGCCATTTTCGCCAAACAGTGAATCATTCCCTTTGTTGCCGTTTAGCTGGTCATGGCCCTTACCCCCGTGCAATTCATCATTATTAGCGCCGCCAAAGAGTTCATCGCGACCATCATCGCCAAAAAGTTGATCGCGACCGGCGCCGCCATAGAGAGTATCACGACCAATTTCACCATAGAGCTTGTCGTCCCCTTGATGAGCCTTGATAACGTCGTCCCCGCCAAACCCTTCAATGGTTTCATTGCGTTCTGAGCCATTCAGGATGTCATCCTTTGAAGTTCCCTGGATCAAGAAATTTTCATTAGGATTAGGGGTTGGATTAGGCGATGTCGGAGGAGTGAGAAGTTTCTCAGGCGTCAACTCGATCACTAACGGATGGTCAGGCACCTGAAGGGTGACTTGATCAATATTGCGATAAGTCTTCAGGGGAGTGACCCCATTTGTTAAAGGGCGGTAGGTCCTAATTCTCCCGATTGGTTGTTGTAACGCCAATTTCACGGGAACATCATCGTAATAGATGGGCTTGTTTGCTTTTTCATCCCAATTGTCAGCGTCATTCCATAACACCAGCAAGAAACTTCCATCTCGTTTCTGCAGGAACAAAGAATTACCCGCTTCCGGCATACCCTGCAGCGAATAATTAAGTGAGTCCGGCGTAAATGCGTCACCCGGATCCGCCAACAAATCGATCAGATTGGCAATCCCCTTAGCCGCAAGCTTAGGGGTTCCATCAGTTTCAAACAGTCCCCAATTAAACTTGGCGTCATCATTTTCTGGATCAGGCTTTAAATCCAGCAGTTCGTAGACAAAACTCCGTTCATAGCCAGCGGTGAACTGTTCTAATAGATAACGGGTCATATAGCGACCATGAATATCATCCGGCAGTCCCTCTGTTACATTGTTAACCGCAGTAGCCGTATGATATCCGCCTTCGGTCGAAATTAGCGGCTTCCCCGGAGTAACCAAAGCCGCATCATCGGCGATGTGAATCGAATTAATCTCTTTGCTAGGAGGAGCGCCGAATTTAAAGTAGTTGTGACTGTTGCCATAATCAGCATAAGCCGATAAGTCACCTAGCAGCTCAGCGTAAGTTAAACCTGCTGCATTTTTTTGATGTTCATGGCCAACACTGGTTTGAATCAGCGGAATATCCCGACCATTGTCTCCCAATAACGGATCCGTCTGGAGGGCATTATAGAAGTCATGCATAAAGGCCCGGGTTCCTTGGATGGATTGCTGGCCGTTATAACTGAAATTGAAGATGTCCGTTTCGTTGGGACCTTCTATCGCCTCTACTGCATCACCTGCAGCTTTCACTCGGGTGAGAACATCTTCAACTGATGTGGGCTGGGAGGGAACAATAGCCGTTAACTTAATCCCCTGCTGATTCAGCGCATTTACCCGATCAAGATATTTCTTCCCCGGTTTGAGATCATCTCGAATGTGCCGCACCCCCAGAAAGTCGAGTGCGTTTTTAACTCGATTAAAGTCACCATAGGACGTGTCATAGTAACTTAAGTGAACCGCGACACCGATTGAATCAATGAATCGATCCGCTTGCACCGCTTGGGTGTCGCTAGGCCATCGGTTTGCATCTTGGGTCAGTAAAAGAGAGTCAAGCACAAAGCCGTCTTCCCGCGTCCAAAGATTCAGGGTGTGCTCTCCTGGTTGAGTCACCTTGATCACCGCCACAGGAGATTGACCGACGCTATCGTTTGTCCAGCTGTAGGGTAACCCAAAGTTTTTTAGCCCTCGGGAGTTGTCGATAACTTTCCCATCAAGCCCAAAAAAGACGGAGTCGCTGTCTTTAAGATTACCCACGCCCTTGCCTCGGGCCCAAACATAGTAGACGCCCGCTTTGTCAAAGTTGACTGTGTAATCCAGTCTCGGGCTATTGGCTAAATCTTGTTTCGGATAAACCACGCCTTTGTCTGAACCCGCTTGCACAGCGGTTCCACCGGAGGCCGCCTTGTCATTAATTCGCCGCCACTTTTGACCATTGGCGGCGGTTGAAGCTGTGTAGTTCTCAGCTTCTATGAAAATATCACCAGGGGATGTGAAAACTGTTTTGAAATTGCCAGAGTCAAGTTGCATTAACGAGGAGGGTTGATTATTGCGCTTGGGCGCAGGCTTAACATCACTGGGCCTGCTCTGTATTGAGGGTTCTAAAGGGGGTGAACTACCCATCGTGTTCTTGTATATCCAGTAAGAACTGTTCGACTAAAAGATCACCCGAGTCCAACTTGTTGTAGACGCTGTGTTGTAGACGCTGTATAACTCAGCTTGACGCCCATTCAAGGGGCTGGTTAGCGACTATGTTTGAACGCTGCTAAACCAGCAAAATGTATACAAATGGCTTTAGCCTGCCCCCTACTTCAGTAAGTCTGATGTACAAAGGTCTTATTTTTATCTAATGAAAACACAAAAATAGTGACAAATCCAAGTCATGCTACGGTATTTACCGAGCCTTATCATAACTGCTTGAAGACTTTATAGTGGGAAGCTTTCAGGGACTCCAAACAAGAAATCGTAAATTTTAATACAATCTTGCGGAAATATTGACAGGATAAGGGATTAAGGCGGAGGTGAATTTCTGTTCAAAAATCTAGGCCAGAGATAATTTCCTGTAAAAAAACATTTATCATCCAATGCTTTCCCCAGTGCTTTCTCCCAGTGCTTTCTCATAAGGCTCCGATACGGAAGTTAAGAATTAGAAATTTCGACAATTTTTTGGTGAACTCTGACAGATATTAAGGCTTTTAGCTGGTTTCACCATGTCCCAGAACAAGTCGCCAGATGTATGACACTCAGGGTAACAGAAGCTCATATTCAAAATGCGCCTTCTACAGGAGGCGCATTTTGGGGGTGAAACTTCTCTTTTCACTCACTTGTGGTGTTCCTAAAGATGAAGAAGGCCGGATAGTTCACTTAGCAACATCGTCCCACTACTATCATCTAAACAAGACTACTCGCCTTCATAGGAATATCCATTGAGAAATTCAAATTGGCTAATCTTATTCGCCACCAACTCAATTAACTCCTGATTCCAAGGCGCCTTTAAGCGAGTCTTTTTCGGGGATTTGAATAAGATACCGGCGCAATCTTCTAGATAATCTTCAGGGGCCTCGAGTCCTAGAAATTCACAGAGCTCTTTCAGAATTTTTTGAGGATTAGTAATTAACGACTCATGGCGAACATCATGGATGTCGGTGTCATTGACTTTCATCTTTAAGGTTTTTACAGATTCACAGTTCTTAAAATACAAATTGATCCCATATTCTAAGTCAGTCCCTTTTCTGGAAGCAATCGTGCTGATATTGTCATAAGGGTTTCTCGTCACATTGATAAACTTAATCGGCACATCAATCTTATCCTGTAAGGTCTGGAGGATTTCTGGGTTTTTACGGATCATTAGACTGGATCCCCCCCCCTTTTTATCGCCGATAACTTTTATTGTTTTGAATTTTCCTTGCCACTGATTGGGGACAGCATAGGAATAACCCGTCACTTCACGATTTCCAGCAGCTTTTCGTCGAGAATTTTGGAGAATGCAATGGTAAAGTTTTCTCTTGCCAAATCCATTTTGCAGGCAGCGGAGGGCATTAATCTCATGGGCTACGACCATATTGGGATGGGCGTCTAATAATGAGCCCACTAAGCTGTGTCCACTCCGTTGAGACCCTACAAACATGCAATATCTTTCTATAGAATCAAAAAAATCTTCACGCTTAAACAATTCATATAGATAATATTTCAGGGAGCTTCTTGGCTTATAAAACTTTGTTTGTATGGTTGAAAACATATTATTCAGGGTCGTATTCATAATGGAATTAATAATCCTAAAATACATCGAATATCGAAGGACTTACGTTAGACCTCGATCCCCCAGCTGCCTACATCAAAACCATATTCAACCTTGAGTCTGCGCAAGTCTTCCTTTAATTCCTGTAAGATAAAGCCTCGTTGCTCTGGAGTGAGTTTAGTATTACCTTTTAACTTACGTCCAAAAAGACCATAAATTGCCTTTTTTTGCTGACTTGATAGCCGATTCGCCAGCAACCGTAATTGCTTAATTTGCCTAAGGGAACGCCACAGTCTTTCGTCTGCTATCCTCTGGCGATTGGCGTTATGGACTTGGTCTAGGCCCTGAAACTCAAAATCCTGATCAATGTCTAAAAATTCACACACGCGTTTGAGAAGACCGTGGGGTTCTAATTTCAACTCCTCAAAGTTCAAGAGGAGAATGTTCTCATGGGGAAATCGTTTGTAATACTCTTCAAGTTGTCTGGCGTATTGGGACGGCGCCAACAATTCACTCCCTATTTCCTCGGACAGAGGTTGATTAGTTACCGCCCAACCAGCCGCCCGCCCATGGGTGTAATGGGACTCTATCCGATCAAGCGGGTTCCTCATTAGATAGATAAACTTAAAATTTGCTTGCCCTTCAAGTGCCGATATTCTCTCAGCAACATTGGGGAAATACGGAATTCTTGTGTAATCGACAGACGCTTCAAGTGCAATTTTGTGCACATTTGAATCCCAATCCCACAGATCTTGGTACCACTCAAAACCCCTGGAAAATTTGTCATCATCTGAGAAATAAAAGGCTTCTTTCCTTCTGCAAGCCGAGATCATGGGGTGCTGTGATAGGTAAGAAAAAAGGCTAGTAGTGCCACACTTCATAGCCCCAATAATCAAAGCAAAGTTATCCATCATTAATTATTTACCTTTCTATTTATGAAACTACAAATCAATTTAGAAAAAAATGTTAGATACTTGATTTCAGATTGATATTTTCTGAAATATATCTCCCAGACTGTGGCAATGCTTTTGAGCATTGAATTTGTGTTCAACTATCTGTCGAGCCTTAACCCCCATCTGGTCAATTAAAGAAGAATCCTCCATCAGAATTCGAATTTTTTCAGCTAGGTCGCGGCGATCGCCTGGCTGAATCAAAAAACCAGTGTCTCCATGGCTCACTATCTCAGGAATGGCGTTGATGCGAGTGGCAATCACGGGCAACCCTGCAGACATGGCTTCAATAAAGACATAGCCAAAGGCTTCAGAGTACGTTGGCATGACAAAGACATCGGCTTGGCGATAAAGTTTCAACCATTCTGGGGTGTACGCTTTGACATTATTGTGAATATGCACATGGGGGTGTGAACAGGTGACTGGGGCTGTGGTCGCCAAATGAAGGTCGGCTTTCTCGGAAAATTCTTGAAGAAAGACGTCTAAAACATCGTGTCCCCCTTTGCGTTCAAAGTCTCCGCCAACAAACAGGATATTAAAGCGCTTTTGCGGCTCTCTCTGTGAGTCGTCTGGCGGAGTTAGCCGGGTGACATTTACGCCTGGATAAATCGCTTTGACCTTTTTGGCGTCAATCTTGTAGTCTTCAATCACCGATTTGCGAGCCCACTCAGACCAAGTAACGACCTGCGCCGCCGATTCATAGGCCCGCCTTTCCAGCCAGAAATTAGGCCCATAGGTCCATCTAAAACGGGGAGCGGTCCGCCCTTGAGCTGACTGTAAACAAGTCATGTCAATACTCACAACAGTGGGCAGCTGCGCCATCAGATCCACCGCCAGAAATGCTGGAACGTAAGTGTGCAAGTGGAGGGCTGAATACTTCGATTGACGCTGCTTTCTGGCGGCTAATCGCTTGGCGATGAGCGCATTCGCCAGCTGAACCCTAAAATATCGGAAATCCAGATTCTGCTTCTGGATCCACGGATGGGGAAACGAGAAACTGAGTAATCGCCTCAGAATCTTTGTGTCTAGCTTTCTCTCTTCGTTATACCAATAGAAATCTACGTTGCAGTTGTCAGATTGCCTGAAACTCTCCCTTAATAATTGACTATAGGTGCGATGCCCCATATAGTCTTCCATCAATGAGAGAACGTTAAGGGAGCTATCCATGTTAATTATTCTTTGATGAGAACACGTTAACAGGGCTCAGAGGGAATAAGTTTAGACGCCCCATCCTGCTGAATGCGGCTTTCGACAAACTGGATGAAGTTTTTAACCTGATACTGTGGATCAAACTCAGTCCGTTGGCTATTCTTGCGGGCAAGGTCTGAAAGCTCAGCATAATGGTCCTGGTCCTGGCGCAGTTGTGTCAAAGCCTCAACATAGGCCTGCACATTGTCTTTAGGGTCGATTAGGACGCCCCCTCGCCCCACCGTATAGGGAATGCCGCCAGCTTTGGCGGTCACCACTGGAATGCCATTGACCTGGGCTTCAACAATGACCCGGCCAAAGGTTTCGGTAAATTGGGAGGGGACCAGCAGAACATCGGTCATGGCGTAAACTTGACGCATATCTGCTTGATGCTCCCAAATATCGACATTCGGCAACTCACGGGCGGGTTTGACAAAAGCCTCCAGAGCGCTTTCGCCGTATATTGGCCATTGACCTTTGACAAACAGAAAACGTTCCTGGGGTAAATGACGGGCGATCTCAAGCACGACGTCTACGCCCTTCTCTGGAATGGGATTGATGAAGGTGATGTAGCGGCGTTGGCGCGCTTGAACTCGATAGCGATCGCACTTCATGAAGGGTAGAACCACGCCAATCTCTTTGGTAGAAACCTGGCTGGCGACTTCAGCGGTATAGGGCGAATTTGCGATCGTATGAAGCTTTTCTGGGATAACTTCACCTGTTTCAATATTGCCTAAATTACGAGCAAAATAGAAACTTGGATAGCCCCGCTCCGCAGCATTGATGAGTAATGGACAATTGGGTTGATCGTGCCCAAGAACAATATCAGGCTGATACTCCTCTAAGCGTCGGTTTAAAAATTCGATCCACTGGGGTTGTTGTCCGAACTTAGTAATCCACCGCCAACAGGGATAGCCGAGGTCATTATCCACCACAGAGAGCGAGGGGGGTTGTTCACGCTTCAAAATCCGCCAGCAGCCCCGCCAGAAATACTGTGAGCGGAGAGAAACTCTACAAATGACTTCAATTTCCCAGCCCAGCTTTTGTAGGCTTTGAAATAGGTAAAGAGAGGATTGCTCGGCTCCGCCTGAACAGTCGGGATAGAAGGCGCGCCTGGTGACAAATAGAAGTTTCGGCATATCTCTAATTGGGCAAATTATAAGCGTTCAAAATAATAAAAATAGATCCTTAACTTGATTTTCTTAAAGGGGGTTACAACTTAAAGCGAGAAATTTTTCCTAGAAAAGAATACAGGAGTCAGGAGTCAGAATCCGTCGCTTATCAACCTTCTGCATTCTCGTTCTGCATTCTGTATTCCTTCCCTACCGGGATGTTCCGGCTTAAATGATACGCTCCTGTTGATTTTCTTGTTTTAGTAATTCTTGGTAAAGATGCACCAAGCGATCGTTCAATTTATCAATATCATAATGTTCTTCTACATGCGCCTGCCCGAGTTTCCCCATTTCTTGCCTAAGGGCTGGATTTTGAATTAAATACTCCAGTTTATCCGCTAAAGCGTCGACATCTCGCTCTGGAACGAGGAAACCAAACTTACCCTCCTGAACCAGCTCAGGGATACCGCTATGTTGGGTGCTAACGATAGGCAATCTCATTGCCAACGCCTCCATCAAAGACACTGGAATGCCTTCTTGATCCCCTTCAGAACTGGTGACACTGGGAGCAAGCATGATGTCTGCATGCCGCATCAGTTCAATAACATCTTCCTGTCGCTTGCGACCAAGGAATTTGATATTTTCATTAGTGTTTAAATCATTAACAAGCTGTTTCAAACTTGTCTCTAACTCCCCTGAACCCACTATTTGATATTCAATATTGACATTTGGATTTTCACGAAGAATTTTAGAGACGGCCCTAACACCATACTCTATTCCCTTTTTCTCAACCAGTCGGGCAACCGTTAATATTATTATTTTCTTCTGATTATCAATTTCATGACGAGCTGAACTAAATTTCCGGGTATCAATACCCATTCTGTGGATATTAATTTTATTTGGATCACACCCTAACTTTGTCAATCCATCTTTCCACCGTTCACTAATCGGTAAAAATAACTCGCCATTCTCGAAAAGATCCTGACAGTAATCAGCCGGACCTTGTTCTAGTTGAGCTGCAATATCAACGCCATGAAATGTGGTTACAACTTTCCCTGACACTGCGCCAATCTCCCTAGCTAAAACGGCCAGGTATCCGATATGGCCAAAATGACACTGGATAATGTCATAAGGTCCGCGCCCTAAGAAAGGAAAAATTTGATAAAACATCCAAAGTGTGGCTGCTCTCTTCCCTAATTTATAGGCGTTCAGAGACTTTAAGATGGGTAACGGACTCCGATGGAAGTTTCGGATAATAAGACTGACGGCCTTTGCCAATCGAAACGCTTTGTTTGAGGGTAGATGTCGGTAATAGGTGTTTTTTAACAACTCATATTTTTCAACATCAGGATGGACAACTAATCGCTCCCGGTCAG
>JASJDH010000536.1 GCA_030065175.1 Leptolyngbyaceae cyanobacterium MO_188.B28
GAGAAACGATCGTCTGGACCCGTAAAAGCAATGAGTCAGCAGCCTGTGGCGCAAGATAAAATGACCGCGACAATTAACACCCTGACCGACTTGCAATCGGGATTTGGCGGCGCTGTCAGTGAGTTGTCAGAAAAGCTAACCTCCCAAGCGGCTCAGCTGCAAGCGTTAAGACTGGCTGTCGCAGAGGAAACCAAGCAACTCAAAGACCTCCATAATTTAGACAAAATCCAACCCGATACTCTGGATACATTAATCCAGACCTGTGAGGAGAATTCAAAAGCGTTTGAGGAGGAGATTAGTCAGCGGCGCGATGCGTTAGATCATGAAATTCTGGATTTGAAGCAGGCTTGGGGAAAAGAGCAGGAAGAACACAAGCGCTCGGTTAAAGAACGGGATGAAGAGCAGCGAAAGACCAGTCAGCGGGAAGTCCAGGACTATGACTATACGCTGACCCTGCAGCGAAATCTGGCCCAAGCGGAATACGATCAAACTCAACAAGACCGATACCGCCAACTGGAGGAAGCTAAGAAAACGTTGGAGGATCAGTGGGCGGAGCGGGAAAGCGCGATCGCTCAACAAGAGCGGCAATTTGCTGAACTAGAAGCCAAAGTCGCTGCCTTTGAGAAAGAAAAAGAAGCCGCCCTCAAGAAAGCCAAAGAAGAGGGAAAAAGCAGCGCTGGCGCCCAAGCGAAAGTAAAAGCGGATTTACGCAATAAGGAATTGGAAGGGGCTAAACGGGTCTATGAACTGAGGATTCAATCCCTGGAACAAACCATCCAAACCAATGAAGAGCGGATCCAGGCCTTATCTAAACAATTAGCCGCCGCCCTGAAGCAAGTTCAAGATCTTGCCGTCAAAGCCATCGAAGGCTCCTCAAATATTCAATCCTATGAAGCGTTCAAAGAAATTGCATTGGAGCAAGCAAAAACTCAAATGAAGAACAAGTAAATCATTGATGGTGGAGATTGATGGCGCACAGTCACTTTAGGGATTTAGTCAGCAGCCTAAATTCGCCGTTAGTCAGCATTGAGCAGTTCCAGCAGTGTCCTACGGAATTCTTCTAGCCGCTGTTTACTGATTTTTGCTTCGATCTCAGCTTCTATCTTATCGAGATTCTGGGCTGCGATACGGCGGATCTGTCGCCCCTTTTCAGTCACCATAGGGATTTTGTCACGCTTGCTGTCAGGGGCCGGTTGAAGCTCGATTACGCCATGTTCAATCAGTCGCAGGACGGATTTATGGGTTGCCTGTCTGGTGATGCGAAGGGCCCTCGCCAGTTCCGATATAGTGCGGGGATGGCGCGCGATCAGCATGAAGGTTTTCTTATCACTGGGTCGAATATGCTCAACCAGTGTACCGACGATCAAAGCATCCATGCGAGCATCGAGTTTCTCCGTTAGATCTTGAACCAGCCCCTTGATGTTATCGTGCCGGGGCAGCATACCTTTTTCATAATCCATGATTAACTTAATCAACAAGAATAGCGTTTGACACCTATCGTCAACCTTAATTGACGAATATCAGAAAAGCGCTCAACGCTGCTCAACGGGTGTGCCAACGAATAGAGTGTCCATTCAAACATCGAACTTCTGCATTAGATCTCGAACCAGTCCCCTGACACGACCAGATTAGGGCGACCAAATTAGGGCGACGCGTTTTTTGTAATTCTTGGCTGTTTGTCATTCTTGATTGACATATTCTGTAGGGATGGTGTTTAATTATTATTGTCAACTCTGATTGACAAATAGTCGAAAAGCACTCAACCATACCTAATCAAAACTGTTTGGGCGCAGCATCCTTTGCCTGAATGTTCTTAGCATCGGCAATGAGAGTGGTGGGCAATGCGTTCATTCAAGATATGTCGTGTCTCCATATTGAGTAGAGCATTCCAAGACTAGGTGTTCTTTGCTGCAAAGGCTGGCTCAGAGGCTTAACCCAGGGGCGTCAACCTACTACGAAAGAATTTCGCTAGAAGGATCTAGTCATGGGACAAAACCGCAAGCAAGGGTGGAAAACACAGGAAGTTAGGGTCTTCTTTAGTCAAAAAAACGAGAACGAGTTCACTTTTCAGACTGAGTACGTTAAGGATTTTTGTGATTGGAATCTGAATGATTTTGTTGAATTTGTTCAGGCGCAAGCATCCCAGGGGTGTGCCCGTTGCTTCTTCATGATAAGAGATGAACGTAACCATAAGGCGTTACAGCGACTAAACGCCGAGGTTGCTCTCAGAGGAATACAGTTGCCTATCCCGGTAAAAGTAGTAAACGCCATAAAAGATGCGTTTCCAGAACCTTTTTTCCAGGACCTTTCTTAAAGGAGAAAGAAGGGTTGTGAATTTGGAAATCCTTCTCGCAACTTAGGGTGAGAAATCATGCAAAATCTCATAAACCGCCTTCGACGGTAACTGATTCTCAAGAATATACAATGCATATGAGTTACGATTCCCCCAACTGGTTGCGCCGTCTGGCCGGTCAGATCTCTCAAGGGCAAGATCTACAAGCAATTTTCAAGACAACAGTAGAGGATTTATGTTCTTTCCTCGAAATTGATCGGGTCAAAATATGCCAATTTCAGCCTGATGGTCGGGGGAAAGTCATGGCTGAAGCAATACACGATAATCGGTTGCCCTCGATTCTTGCGTCCCAGTTTCCCACCTCGGATCTTTCGCCCTATTCCCAAGATCTTTTGGTCCAGTCACCCGGCGGGGCGATGATAAATCTAAAAACAAATACGATCTGTAAAATGCCCTCCTCTAACGAGGATCTGAGTTCGTTTCTGGTGGAAAAGACAACCTATCTCCCGGTCGATTCCTATTCCGCCCAATCCCTGACAAAAATGGGCGTCAAGTTCTCCATCGTTATACCGATTCTTTATAACGAGACAGCTTGGGGCATACTGATTGCTCATCACTCGGAAACTCATTTTGTTTCCATCCGAAAATTCGAAGTGCTGCGAATGGTTGTTGATCAACTCACTGTCGCCGTCGCCCAGCAAACGCTCCGTACTCAGACCCAAACAAAGGTTGAACAGGAAGCCGTGTTTAATCAAATTGTCAACCGATTGCAGGCATCTCCTAATCCTGAATTTCAACCTGCATTAGAAAGCGTAGTCGCTGTCTTGCAAGGGTCTGGCGGCAGGCTTTGTATGAGCAATCCAACCCAGGCACTTCCAGACGGGTCGGTCAAGAATTTTGCTGCATGTTTGGCGACCTCCAGTCAAGAGGTCAAGGTGTATGCCTGTGGCTCCCAACCTGCAATTCCATCGATGACCCACTCGACGTTGATGGAGCAATATAGCCTTTGGAAAGACCATTATCAGTCTGGTTACTATCAGGTTTGGCCGATTGAAAACCTCTTTCAAACCTCTGAGTTACAACCGTTATTTGACGCTTTCCGACCCACCCAAATTTGTAGTCTCTTGATGATTCCGCTTACCTACCGGCAACAATTATTGGGATATTTAAGTGTTTTTCGCAACTCTGCCGCCTCAACCACTCCACAGATGGGACTGGTCGCCTCTGAACAAGCTATTCAAGGCCAAGTGTGGACTAATCTTGAGCTCGCCCAAAGGCTAGGCCAACAGTTTGCTGTTGCTATTCATGAATATGAGTTATCTCAACAGTTGCATAACTCTAATACCCACTTAAATACTGAACTCCAACAACAAACAATTCAATTGCAACAGGTCGCACAGCAACAACAAGGCTTGTCTGAACTGCTGGTCAAGATCAAAGCAGCAATTGATCCCGAAACGATTTTTCAGACTACGACAAAAGAGCTTTGCCATTTACTAAAAGCTGAGCGGGTGGCTGTCTATCGGTTTAACGCTGATTGGGGCGGTGAGTTTGTTCACGATTTCGAGTATGTCGTCTCAGCTTGGCAATGAGCGTCCAAACTAGGGCGCAACACAGCTTGGAACGACACGTATTTACAACAAACGAAGGGAGGGCGCTATCGCTATAATGAAACCTTCTCAGCTAATAATATCTACGAAGCTAATCTATCATCGTGTCACGTCGAGATTCTAGAACAGTTTCATATTAAAGCCTTCTCGACCGCTCCTGTCTTTGTCGGCAAAAAACTCTGGGGCGTGTTAGCTGCTTATCAACATTCTCAAGTTCGCCGCTGGCTGACTACTGACATTCTCTTCCTAAGTCAAACGGCTTCCGCTTTAGGGATAGCGCTACAGCAAGCCGAATTATTCGCGCATAATCAAAACATTTTCAAACTTTATCAGACTGTACCAAAAGAGTTTGATTTAGACGATAGATCGCTGCCATCGGGCTAGAGGCTCGCTTGATTGACAGATTCCAACTTCAAAAATCAGAAAACAATATTTGAGGAAAGGTTATGACTATGATGCGTCTAACTATAGGACGAATTCTGCTCATCATCGGATTAATCATTGGCCTAAAAAGCTGGCAGATGACGATACAACATGTAGGCGATCCGACATATATCCTGATTTCAGAATTCACAAAAGGCTCCACTCACGCCTGGTATCACGCATTTCGCGAAGCGATTGGCGACCTGGCGGCTATGGTGATTCTGTTACTCACATTTTTGGGCGGAGTGAGCTGTAGAACACCCATTACTTGGTATAATTGCCTGATTCTCATGGTGGGTTATTATGCGCCTTTTTGGATTGGGACGCCCTTTGTTCCCGAACTGGCGGCTCCCCATATGAAAGCAGAAATAATCCATATTCTGATGGCGTTTTTTCCGACTGTCGGTTTGTTTGTTTCACGAAGTGAGTTTTTTAAGGTATCGAAGAAGATAAGCAGGGAGACAATATCATTTTGAATCTTTATCACAGCAGGTGAATACCTCCAGCAATTTTTATATCTAATTAATTGTGTCCACCTGATTACCGAAGCCGTAGGTTTTGAGGTGAAAATCCAACACCCTAGCCAGATAATTTTCGTTGGTTTTCAAGCATTTTCTCAATAACTGCTGGTAAAGCACCTGCTGAGAGTCCTCAAACGATTCAAAATCTTTGGTTGGACGCCAAATTACCAACACTTATTGTTCTGATACATCTACCTTCCACCCTTCACTTGTCGAGCATATGAAAGTTGAATACAACTCACTCCTTTGGATTGTGAGCCAAAATCACGTTGAGAAAACAGAGTGGAGCATCAAAGAAGGTGATTATAATCTTTTGACTGAGTACGCAGATATTGTTCGGCGGCGCAATAAACAGAATTACCGTAACACCATTTTTGGCGGCATTACGGTTTCCATCATCTGTGCTTTAGGGCTGAGCGGAGTACGGTTGCTCACACCTCTGCAGGCGTCGCTCACAGGCGGCTTTATCTTTGGGGTTGTCTTTGTTTTGGCGCTAGACCACAAGTCTGTTGCTCAGCAGGATATTGAGAATGGGGAAATTGGTGATTATCTGACTCCCAAGGAACTGAGGGAGCTTGATGATTTACGCCTGTCCCTTAAACCCATAACTCAAAAGGGCTTTCCAACTGATCAACGAGAACTGTGATGAACACCTTGAGATTGAGGTGTTGAGTTGACCTTAGTCTTTCATGCAAAAGGTGGAGCAAATTTAAAGCGTGTCTAAATTATTTCAGAAATCTCTACTCACTAGTCCAGCAGTGGGCGGCGCCGCCCTAGCGATTTCAGGCGCTGCGTTGGCGGCGGAAACTCCTGAACTGATTGAGCCTGCAACTGAATCGTTTGATTTGACTGAATCGCTCGAAATTTCTCAGCCTGCAGTTTCTAACGTTGCTGTTGCATCCGTGGGGCGGGTATCGGAACCGGAAGCTAACCTCGCTATGGCGAGTCACTCCAGCAGTGAAGATGTTCTGACGCAAATCAGCGCCTATGACAATGACGCCGCTCAGTTGGCTCAAGTTACCCTAAGGTATTTACGCACGCAAGGCCATACTCGGTGTGTCTTAGGATTGCACGATGTCTTAGATGAACCGATTGTCGTGCACTGGGACTGGAGCCGTTCTGCTAACGAGAAGACAATCCGAGACTACTACGATGCGGTTTGGATCTACAGAAATGCAACGGGTTATAAAACTGTTGATGAGTATGGGTTTTCCCATGATATTGCCGCCAAAATCCGTTACATAGGCTATTTAGATCAGCCATCAGGCACTGGTTCAGTCTGGATTTGAGCCTCAAATCATTGTCATAGCTTGATTAGAAAATCATTGTTATGGCTTGATTAGAAGAGTCTATGAATTTGAAGTAATTCGTCCCATGTGAACCTTTTTTAATGAGCATCGATTTTCATGGAACGCTAAGCAACCAAAGATTGTAAGTCCAGTTTTTGTACTACAAACACACTACAGTTTTTTATCGTTCATGAGGTAGTGTCAGCCTGAAATTGGATGGAGAGACCTTGATGGGAATCAAGGGAGTGATTCTGAAATTTCTCCATCGCCGCCAATAAGATTGGCAAGGTGCGCTTTTTTTTCATGACCACTTGGAGGGCAGAGGGCGTGATCTCAACCTGACCACTGTTTTGCAAAAAATGATTGTAAAGAGAACCTGCACTGGCCTGGGTATAGCCGACCAAATCCTTTGCTAAGAGGCGTAAGAAGTTATGGGTGAAGAGGGTCATGGTGAGGTCAAAATCAACCTTGATCACCATCGAAGACGAGAGTTTGTTGAGATGAAAAAACTCGATTTGCTCGG
>JASJDH010000537.1 GCA_030065175.1 Leptolyngbyaceae cyanobacterium MO_188.B28
CCAGGCGTCTAAGGTCTCGGCGTAGGGGCGGATTTGCTCAAATTGCCGATCGAGCCAGCCCTGGTCAAATACAGCTTGATAAATTTGGTTGAGCACTGTTAGACGCCTGGGTGCAGTCCGATCGTCAAGATGACTCTCGCTTGTTGCGGGGGCAAGCATTACAAGCGGCTCAGGGATGGGCTGACTCCCGCAGTCTCGCTGACCTAGACTACCAATTTCTAGCCGCCAGCCAAGCCCTACATAACCGGGAATTACATGAGGCGGAGACGGCCCGCGCTCAAGTGGCTGAAGCCCAATTGGATAAGCAAAAGGCGATTTCCAAGTGGCAACGCTTAGTGCTAGGGACGATCAGCATGGGCTTTGTTGTGATCACAGGGTTAGTGGCGACGATCGCGGGTATCGCCATTGGGAATAGATATGAAAATGAAGCTCAAGAAATACAAGCGGACGCCATCGAAGAAATCCTTGAGATTAAAGACTTGGAACTGTCACTGACAAAGTTACTCGCCTATGAACGCGAACTGATTACCTGGCTAGACAATCCGGCTCAATTTCAGATGACCTACGAACTTTATCAAGCGAGCGCCAGAGACTTTGAACGAGAATGGGCGGCGTTATTAGAGCAGTACAAAATAGACATCGAGTCCGGGTTTGAGGAAGCAGAAGAAGAAATTGATTTTTTGGATTACCTGGTGGAGAACTATGATGGCGTTAGCAAGACTTACGTACAAGGCGTTGATCAATTCATTACCACTCTGGATGTTACGCAACTGGAGGGTGAGGCGTTAGGTGAAGCCAGGCAAGGTTTGATTGATTTAAATCGCCGTCCTGCCGCACTCAAACTAGAGGAATTCTCAGAAAAATTACCGGGCCTGGTTGAAATCATTGAAAATAAAGAGCTCAAAGAGGCCGAAGAAGTTATAGAAACTGTTTTACAGACTCGAAATCAGGGGATTGCCATTAGCGCTGTATTATCACTAATGATCGCTGGCCTCCTAGCGTTAATCATTATCCGCCCTGAGCAACGTGACAGTAGAAAATCTACAAGTAATTCATTGGATTGACAGGGCGTCCGTTGCTGCGCACCTCGAAATGCAGGTGAGGCCCTGTAGAAAGACCCGTAGATCCGACAGCGGCGATTGACTGACCTTGCTGCACGCCTTGTCCTTCCCGTACATTTAGCCGACTGGTGTGGGCGTACAGTGTAGTCAAGCCGCCGCCATGATCGATAATCGCGGATCGGCCGTACCCGCCATACCAGCCTGCGAAGATCACCGTCCCAGAATCGGCGGCGCGGATAGTTGTACCGTGGCTAGCGCCGAAATCAACCCCTGCGTGAAACCGGCGATAGCCCAGGATGGGATGCACCCGAGTACCGTATCGACTGGTAATGCGCCCGCCAGTTGGATAAATCATCTGACCGGTGCCGCGAATTCCTTCTGCGCCCTCTAACAATCGCCGCTGAATCAAAATAGTCAGCTTTTCCGAATCTCGGGCGAGTCGAGCTTGGGCGGCTTGCAGCATCATGCGATCGTCTTTGAGCTGACCAATCAGGAGAACTTCCTCCTCCGCTTCCTCTTCATACTTTTGCTTTTGGGCCAGTAATTGCTGCTTGAATAGGGATATTTGGAGTTTTTGGTCTCTAACGGCCTCCCGTTGCTGAAAGACAGCGTCCGCTTTGTCTTTCAGGTCTTTCAGCACAACCCGATCCGCTGCGTAGACCCGTTTGAGTTGACGCTGACGGTCTAAAAACTGATTGAGATCTTGACTTTGTAAGAGGACCGCCCAGCCTTGGCTACTCTTCTGTCTTTGGAGGTACTGGAGCCGAGCCGCTGTGCCCTGCTGAATTTTGTCATAGGCGCTTTCGGCTTTTGCTAGTGCGTCTTGTATCTCCTTTAAGTGTTTCTCGGCTTCCTCGAGTTGCGTGTCCGTTACGGTGATGTGGTAATCGGTGGTGTCAATCTCTTGTTCTAAACCTTTGAGGCGATTTTCGGCTGCTTTCTCCAGATTTTTTAGGCGATCGCGCTCCTGATTCAAATTTGCGCGTTCTCTTTCAATCTGCTGCTGTCGATTTTGTAGCTGCTCCACCGAGGAGTTCGCCTGAGCCACCTGGACAGCGCCATCCCCCAAACTAGCTTGGGAAAAAGATTGGGCCGGTCGGCTCAAACCGATAATCAGCGTCAAGCATGCTAAACCAAGCGCCAGGAAGAGTCCTGTCCGGAAAAATTTAGGCAACCTCAATCCATAATCGGGGGCGATCATCGAGTTCTCATCCCTTCCAACTCAAAGCCAAAATCCCAAAGGCCAAAATAATTAAACCAGAGACCCTATTTAACCATTGCATATGCCGAATATGGAACTTTGTCCGAAAAAGATTAACACTCAAACTTAAAAGTAGCCACCATAGGGCCGAGCCTAAAAATACTCCTAACACCAGGATGCTGGAGGCAAGATATGTCCGTTCGATAGCGGCGATTCCAACGCCTGCGAAGATCGCTGCAAAGGAGAGAATTGTGGCGGGATTAGTCAGGGTCAGTGCAAATGTCGATGCATAGGCGCTCAGGAGATTTGCGCCTTTCGCCTTAGCCTCCGTATTCGCGGGCTTAGCCCAAAACGTTCTTAACCCCAGATAGCAGAGAAATCCTCCTCCAATCCACTGCAACCAGAAAGCCTGATCTTGTAAAAACTGAGAAACAAACGTCAGACCAAACCCAGCGATACAGCCGTAGAGCCCATCCGCTGTTGCGGCTCCCAAGCCAGACAGCAAGCCAATCATGGGACCTGCAACCAAGGTCCGACGAATGCACAATACGCCAATGGGCCCGACGGGCGCAGCAATCGATAAACCAATGAGGATGCCTTTGAGGAATAGAAAACTCATGGGATTACTCACGAATGGGTAGAGCGGGTGTTTCCTTAACCGTTGAGAGGGCGATCGCAGTTCGCGTTCTTAAAAGGCCGGGAAGACTTTTCAGCTCCTCACTGATCAAGCGCTCCAAGTCTTGGGTTCCGCGACAACGCACTTTGAGCAGATAGTCATCTTCGCCGGTAACGTGGTGGCATTCTTGAATTTCAGCCAGGGAGCCGATCTTTTGCAAGAAGGCGTCTCTGTGTTCAGGCCGCTCTAGCGAGACTGAGACAAATGCAGTCAGGTTGTAGCCGAGACTATTGGGCTCGATCAACGCGGAATAGCCCTGAATAACGCCGCGTTCCTCCAGCCGCCTGACCCGGTCGGCGGCGGCTGGAGCAGAAAGCCCCAAACTGTTGGCCAAGTCAGACCAGGTCATCCGGCCTTGATGCATCAAACGCCGAACTATCTTTAAATCCAAAGTATCTAAACTCATTCAATTAATTTATTAAAGACAATAAGCCTATTATTGACAGAATTAAAAGATAATTTCAGTTTTTTCCTTGGATTATTTTGCGAGGGGAGATTTAGGATTCAGAGGTTATTGGATATCCAGAATTGGATATGGGTATTAGTCAAGAGGCCAACTACAAGTAGCAAGTAGCAGGTAATGAGCGACCAATGACTAATGACCAATGACCAATGGCGCCCTTCCCAAAGCTCTACACCTTCCGTCAGCAGCTGGTTTCCTTGGGTTTATGAGGATTAAAGGGTCGGTCGTTACAATGAATTAGACCGACACGTTACCGAACGTAAACCCAGAAGTGTGTGAGAGTCATGGCGGTCTCTGGTTATGTTTCCTGACGCAAGTTTGTACTACTATTTCGGCATCAATGATTTCTGAACTATCAAAAATATTGGAGTCCCTGGATCTACCGGCTGATTGGATTGGCGTTCGGGCGGTCCATGAATCGTCAACCCAGCGATCGGTGCGTGACGGCCATCCCGAAGCGAACGGCAAATCCCTCAGTCGAGGCGCGATGGTGGAAGTCTTGGCTCAGGGGCAGATTGGCTATGGCGCTACAAATATGTTGACTCCGGAAGGGGTGCGGTCAGCGGCGGAGACGGCTTATCGCCAAGCGATCGCCGCCAGCCAATGGCGCATTCATGACGCCACAGCATCGACTCGTCCGGTGGTGGTGGGGAAGTATGTTTCGCCGCTGCAAAAGCCATTTGACGCCCTCAGTGCGGCTGAAGTGAATGATCTGCTAGTACGGATTTGTCAGGGGTTAAAGGTTGCTGATTCAGTTGTGCAAACCAAAGCCACAGCAATTACCCATGAAATTGAATCTTGGTATGTGAGTACTGGCGGCGCCGAAGTCTATCAGAAATTAGGATTGCTAGAAACGCATTATGGGGTGACGGCTCAGGCGGGCCCCATTGTGCAAACCCGCACAAACAATGGTTTGTTGGCCCACTGTTATCAAGGCGGTTGGGAGCTGTTTCCACAAGCCGACCTATGGGAGCGCGTGCAACGGATTGGAGAGCAGGCGGTTGAACTGCTAACGGCTGAGGAATGCCCGACTGCAGCCACAACCCTGGTCCTGGCGCCAGACCAGATGATGCTGCAAATTCATGAAAGTGTGGGACATCCGCTGGAGCTAGATCGAATTCTGGGGGATGAGCGGAATTACGCCGGCGGCAGTTTTGTCAAACCCCAAGATTTTGGCGCCCTCACCTACGGGGCGGAGTTGATGAACATTACCTTTGATCCCACCGTTTCTGGCGAGTTCGCCAGTTATGCCTTTGATGACACGGGGGCTCCCGCCGCCAAGGAGTATTTGATTCGCAATGGACAGTTGGAGCGCGGCTTGGGCAGTCTAGAAAGCCAGGCGCGGTTGCAAACCCCTGGGGTGGCCTGTGCGCGAGCCTGCTCCTGGAATCGACCGCCGATTGATCGGATGGCGAATATCAATCTAGAACCCGGATCGAGTTCTTTTGCCGAAATATTGGCTGGGATTGATCATGGGGTATTTATGGAAACCAATCGCTCTTGGTCAATTGATGATCAGCGCTACAAATTCCAATTTGGCTGTGAGTACGCCAAATTGATTGAGCAGGGCCAATTGACCAAAACGCTACGGAACCCGAACTATCGGGCCACGACCCCGCAATTTTGGCGCAGTCTGATTCAGGTGGGCGATCGCTCCACTTGGGAAATCTACGGCACCCCTTACTGCGGCAAAGGAGAACCCAATCAAGTGATTCGTGTTGGTCATGCTTCTCCCGTTTGCGCATTCACCAATGTAGAAGTTTTTGGAGGAGACGCCTGATGCCGCTGATCAATTTAGAAACGACATTTAATGCCTTGGTGGAGGCGCTCATGGCTGAAGTTAAGCCGACCGAAGCCTTCACCCTGACATTATTAGGGGAACATAGCCAATTTATTCGATTCAATCGCGCTAAAGTCCGGCAAACTGGGCTGGTGACGGATGGGGAATTACGGTTGACCTTAATTCAAGATCAGCGCACCAGCTATCGCATCCTCCCCTTTACCGGGAATCAGCAAGCCGATTGGTCGACCATTCAAACCGCCTTGGCCGATTTACGTCAGGAAGTACCCCAATTGCCCGTTGATCCCTATCTGGTGACTCCCAGCGGCGAGTCAACCAGCCGGGAGAGCCACCCAGGCTGCTTGCTCGCGCCTGAAACAGCGGCGGCCGCCCTACTCCCTGGGGTCGAGGGGCTAGACTTTACCGGGTTCTATGCCGGCGGCTTATCTGTGCGAGCTTATGCAGACTCCATTGGACAGCGACACTGGTTTGAAACCGAAACATTCAATCTGGATTATTCCTTGTTTACCGCCGATGGCAAGGCGGTTAAAGGATTTTTCGCCGATAGTCATTGGGATGATCAGGCCTACGTCAAAAATCTGCAGGACTCTAAAACCTTACTGGCTAAAATGGAGCAACCCGCTAAGCCTGTTCCCAAGGGCCAATACCGGACTTACTTAGCTCCTGCGGCCGTCGCGGACTTAGTCAGCATGTTTTCATGGGGAGGGGTGAGCGAAGCGTCTATCCAGCGGGGAGGGAGCGCGCTAGGTCCCTTACATCGTCAAGAAAAAAAATTATCGCCCCAGTTCCACCTCAAGGAAAACTTCAAGTATGGCGCGACACCCCGTTTCAATAATTTGGGGGAAGTCGCCCCAGTGGACATTCCCCTGATTGTGGCTGGACAGTTAGAGAATACGTTGATTAGCTCCCGAACCGCCAAGGAATATGGCAAGGTCTCCAACTATGCTGGACCTGGGGAATCATTACGGGCGCCGGAAGTGGCGACTGGGGATCTCCCGACCGACAAAGTTCTGGAAACCTTAGATACCGGTTTGTATGTTTCAAACTTGCATTATCTAAATTGGAGCGATCGCCCCAATGGCCGCATTACTGGCATGACCCGTTACGCCTGTTTCTGGGTTGACGGCGGCGAAATTGTCGCCCCGATTGATAACTTGCGATTTGATGAAAGCCTTTATCGCTTCTTTGGGGATAGGCTGGTCAGTCTCACCGATAGCCAGCTCTTTATCCCGGAAGTGGGTACATACGGCCATAGAAGTTTAGGTGGGATCCGGACGCCGGGACTGCTAGCTGAGGAGTTTACCTACACCCTATAACGATAAAAAGTGGTATAAATTTCTACTTTGGTTTGGAATGAATAAAGCCGTTTCGACTGAACCAAGTCTGTCTTGGGCGTCAACTTAAGCCGGGACATTCTGATGGGGCAAGAATACAGGAGACAGAA
>JASJDH010000538.1 GCA_030065175.1 Leptolyngbyaceae cyanobacterium MO_188.B28
TGAATTCCCTGAAGCAAGCGGTCTAACAACGCCCATGCACACCGACCGCCGGAAGTGGATCGGTATGATGCAGATGTTATCCGTGGCGGGTGATGGGCAACGTTAGATTGCTTCTGTGACGAGGGGAGGGATGTCTAAAAGGTGAGCAAGTGGTCTAATCCTGAAGAGTGGGAGCGGCTCTGTAGTGCCGAGTCGTGCCCAGTCTGTCTGCGGGGTCAGCCTCCCGACATTATCGCGGAGCTTGAAGCCTCTTTCCTCATCGCTGGCGAAGATGCTCCGATGAAAGGTTATTGCTTCCTCCTGCTCAAAAGACACGCCATCGAGTTATATGAACTAGCCCCGGAGGAGGCAGCAGCTTTTATGCGGGATATGCAGAGGACAGCGAAAGCGGTGCATGAAATTACGAGAGCGGTGAAGCTCAACTACGAGATACATGGGAATACTATCCCGCACCTGCACCTACATTTGTTTCCCCGGTACGTCGGAGATGCTTTTGAGAATCAGCCGATCAACCCTCGAATGGTTACAAAGCCGGTGTATGGGCCGGGTGAGTTCGTCAAGTTTGCTGAAAGGCTACGGGCGGTAGTCTATTGAAAGGCAAGAGGCAAGGTCATTCTGACAAATGCAATCTAACAATTCTGTTGGAGTGATCTGGCGCAAGTTCCCAACAGTGCGATCGCACATCGCTGTAGGCGGGTTGACGCCAGGAAACCCAGCATTTTTCCTGCGCAGAACAGCAGAATTCATTATAGTCAGCCGTTAAAATGGGCAAAGATACTGAACAAGGTGTAGATTGGCATTAAGATGCTTCTGAGAGAGGGAAGCGTGGGCGATGCCACCCTAACTCATCCTATTTTAGGGGGAAGTTATAATTTTGCTGTACACGGGGTTTAACTGCCTTTAGATAACGATGTAGTAGGGGTAAAAATGGCTGCAACTCTCAATAAGCCATCTGCTGTCACTGTAAGTTGAATGGAAAACACCCTCGAAAATCAGCCCGCTCCATCCCAAAGTCTTCTGGGGGCATATTTCCAGTTTTTGCGGACGCCAAACCTTATCGAAGCGCCTGCGAGTCTAAGCTTTAATCGAATTCGAAATCATATTCTGCGACTATATACCCCCCATCTACTGGCCACATTGTTAATCGCGATAGTGATCAGTCAGGTGGTGACGGAGGCAGATAATATTCTCTTTGAAGATATCTTATCAGAGCTGTCGGCCTGGTTGATTCTCTTTGGGGCGGTGGTGATGGCCCCTGTTGTGGAAGAGATCATTTTTCGGCTGCCGCTAAGGCCAATTGCACTTAGTCTTTCCATTCCAATTTCGATTGCGATTATCTATCTTTTAGATCTCTTTAGTGTGAATCAGGCGATTCCCCCTGTTGTTGGGCTTATGCTGTTGGGTTTTAATATTTACCTTGCTACTAGGCATCCCAAAGTTCCCCGATTACAACAGCTCTATACAAGATTTCCGCGACCGATTTTCTACCTGTCGGCCATTTTGTTTGGCGCTATCCACATTGGCAACTATGACAGTCGGGTGTGGGCATTGATGCCGCTATTGGTTCTGCCCCAATGTGTATTGGGTCTTTTTCTGGGGTTTGTGCGGGTACGGTACGGGTTTGGTTGGGCGATTTTTGCCCATGCGTTGCATAATGGCTGCTTGATAGCGCCGTTCCTAATGATGCTGGGGCTGGGGTCGTCGGAGTTGCGGTCGCAAATCGGGCAAGGTATAGACTTTGAAGCTCTCACCTTGCTTGATAAGCTATTGACTACTGGTCTGGGCCTCTATTTCATCAGTGGGTTGGCGCTTTGCGTTATTACGGCTTGGAAAGTGATTCGAGAATGGCAGTATGCTTCCTAAAGTCCTGTAATACAGGAAGCCCATGGTGACCGTCAATCTGCTTGATGAGAACAATCACTCGGTTGTTCTTGATCTAAATCGAACCAGTGCGATCGCACATCCCTGTAGACTGGGTTGACACCAGGAAACTCAGCATTTTTGTTGCCCAGAACAGGAATAGTTTCTCCCTCTTGACTTGCTAGGACGGATGTCCTAGAATCGAAATATAGTACAGACGTCCTACCTTGGATGAAAAGTGCAGCAGATAACTTTATGGGCAAAAATGCAACTCGAGATCGTATTGTTGATGCTGCGGATCAATTGTTCTATCAGCACGGCTTCGAGCATACCTCTTTTGCTCAAATTGCGAAAGTTGTGAATATTTCCAGGGGAAATTTCTATCATCACTTTAAAACCAAAGATGAAATTTTGGATGCAGTGATAAATCGAAGATTAACTAACACATCTTCTATGTTGGAAAAATGGGAATTAGAGGGAAAAAGTCCGGAAGATCGTATTCGAAGCTTCATAAACATTTTGATAAAAAACAGATCCAAAATTAAACGCTACGGCTGTCCAGTTGGCGCCCTCTGTAGTGAACTAGTTAAACTTGACCATTCTGCTAAAGACGATGCAAATGAGCTATTTACTCTATTTCGCACCTGGATACGAAGGCAATTTGAGCAGCTTAACCGCCATGACGACGCCGACGAGTTAGCAATGCATTTATTAGCGCGTAGTCAAGGCGTAGCTACCTTGGCTAGTGCATTTAATGACGAAAGATTTATCAAACAAGAAGTCAAACGTTTGAATGAATGGTTATCCCAGTACACAGAATAATTAGCTCTTAGATAGAGGAGTTCTTATGTTTGTCGTATTGTTAAAATTTTCAGACAATAAAAGCCATGCCAGTGAGTTTATGGAAGGCCATAACCAATGGATTAAGCGGGGTTTCGATGATGGTGCGTTTCTATTAGTTGGAAGTTTTCAGCCTAGTATTGGGGGTGCTATCATCGCACATGGAGTGTCACTAGAAGAACTTCAGCATAGAGTCAATGAAGATCCATTCGTAGCTGAGAATATAGTGACTTCCGAAATACTTGAAATTGATCCTAAAAAAGTAGACGATCATTTACAGTTCCTTTTAGCCTAGCTTTAGGCTGGGTTGACCCCAGGAAACCCAGCATTTTTGCTGCATTGGAACTGAAATAGTTTCTTCTACCACTGCGATCGCCGCCTAACTATCCGATTACACCCAATGAACCGAAGAGTTTTGGTTAGGATGAATGGTAAGTTTGATGGGTAACTACAACTGATGGGCATCTACAATTGGGCGTAGCCTAACGGTTCAGGGAGGGTGGGGAGGTTACAGTCCAAGACGTGTTTCCGAAGAGATTATCAAATCGGCCATTGACCCAGGCTAAACGCAAATGGAGGAGGTGATTAAAACCCTCTTCACTCCAGCGCATCCCAACCCCCTTGAAGCGTTGCTGAATCAGCCACTTGCAGGCACTCTCAACCATACCTGAACCTAAGGGCAGATCCATTTGCTCAAACTTGCGGTAGTCAATATGTTCGATATGGTTCTGGAGATAGAAGGCCACCTGTTTCAATGTCTGACGGTTTGAGGTAGGCAATCCTGGACGATGTAGCGCCCAAATCAACTCTCGTAAGACTTGGGACCAGCGGCCATGTCGGAGCTGATGGCGCAATAACTCAAACCACCACCGAGCTTCTTTGGTCCGACCATCCAAGTAGGCTGCCGCCGCTCGCCACAGGTGTCCCGCCGCATGATAGAAATCGAGCACGCCAACCGCTACGGACGCGAAATAGTGTTGATAGAGCTTCCAGAACCCGGGTGCTCCATCACTGAGCCAAACCACCCGTGGCGCTTGATCCAGCCCTTGCCGCATGGCCTCCAATTGTAAGCGGGGTCCCAGCGCTTTCAAATCGCCCAACACACCGACCAGTCGACGTTGATAGAGTCGTGTCACCCGTTTGCCCGTCTGAGTTAGCCTTTGCCCTAGCCTCGCTAAGACCGCTATTTTCACTTCCCGCCAGCAGGTCTTGCCTTTGGGCGTTTTGGCCTGAGGTCGCAGGGGAACTTTCACCCCATCGGCGCCAATCGCCAATGTCATTTTGGCAATCTTCTCTTCCAGACGCTCCACTTCAGGCGACTTCCCCGTCGACAGCCTCGCCAACTGCTGCGATAACTCTGTCATTGCCTGCCGACCCTGCGCCTGAACCCAAGACCAGAGAGTATCGCTCTCGAACTGTAGTCCGGTAAACTGCCGCAGCAGCCAACTGGAGAGTTCAAACGGCAAGAACACACACAACAAACAGCCCAAGCGTCTGACTTCATCTGAGGTCTGCTGATAGGCGCTGATCTCTAACACCTGATCAAAGGGATGCTCACGACTGTCCCGACAGCCATCAGGACAGCATCCTACCCGCCGTCTCCATTTCACCCATCCCACCAGGGTCAGCATTCGACGTTTCTCAAACCCCTTACTACGCAAGTGTCGCCCGCAATGACGACACTTGCGCCATGGGCTCGAAAGCTGCGCTCGGGTATTGAGTTGATCCTCGACGATGGCGCGCCCTATCCATAAACCCATTTGCCAGGCGACCCAGACAATACTCACCAGAGAGGTTGTCTGTTTGAGTTCCTCACAGTACTGCCGCCAGATTTCGTCTTCTGTCCACCATTGTTCGATTGGCGCTAGCATGAAGTTACTTTTTTATATCATCTAAGGGGAAGCAACGATGAGCTTCCCCTTTCTTAATGATCTTAATTCCGTCCCTGGATCGCTCTATGCGCCCTCTACAATTAAAGTATTCAGTTGTGAAAATTGTTCTTAAGGATTAGTTCCTCTACCAAACTTCTCCATTGATTAAAATAGCGATACATCCTGATAGTGGGCAGTACTAGGTTTTTTCATTGAGAGTTGGAAATTAATCCGTAGAGTTTTGACCACTCTACTAACGGACTAGATACAACTAGGGGAGGTTAGATTGAGCACTACGATTACCCTTGAAGACGGCTTTTCAGTAACAACGCGCATCAATGCGTCTCCCGATGTCCTGTACAGGGCATGGACAGAAAAGGCCGACATCGAAAGCTGGCTAGCGACCGAAGCAGAAGTCGACGCACGATTGAATGGCAATTACATCCTCAAGTGGCCGTCGCCAGACGGAGAGCTTTCGGCCCGGGGCGAGTACCTCAAGCTTGTCCCAGGCGAGCGGATTGTGCAATCTTGGCAATCGTGGGGACCGGAAGGCCGTTTTGAAGGCGGGGACGCTACGGTGCAAATCGAGTTTGTCGATTTGGGGGATGGCTCGACGGAGATGACTCAAACAGAGTGGAGTCCCGTGTACATGGACAAGGATCACGTTGATATGAGCATCAAAGGTACGATCCAGGCGCACGAGGCGCTAGCAAGATTCATCGAGTCAGGTAAGCCACAAGGGTGACGCCACTCGAGCTCTTCGACTTTTCGGTCCTAACGAATACCTCATCCGAACTGAGCGAAGTCCCATATATATTGATAGTGGCAAACTGACGCCTAACATCTGCGTTCACTGGATTGTTTTGTCAAAGATTGATTAGGCATGATAGATTATCCACCGCTGGTAACGCTCACCGTTAGGCGGCAACGTGGAGCACAGTAGCCAATGTTAACTGCATCTTGTCATTGCGGAGCTGTACAGATCGAGATTTCGGAGAAGCCAGAGACCCTCACTCAATGCACCTGCTCGATTTGTCGAAGATATGGCGCGCTCTGGGCGTACTGTACTCGTCAGACGGCTCGCGTTTTGAGCGCACCAGACGCCGAGACGTCATACATCTGGAATGATAAAGTAATCGAATTCTTTCACTGCAATACCTGTGATTGCCTGACTCACTACGAAAGCACGGAGAAGTCAGACGATAGCCGAATTGCGGTGAATGCACGAATGATGTCGCCTAAAGACATTAAGGGCGTCAAAGTGCGAACCTTCGACGGCGCCGATACGTGGAAGTATATCGATTAATAGGCGCAAACCGTTGGGATCCACCGAGAATTGCGGTAGCGGCCACTCTCTAAAACTAGGCCATTGTCGACCTGAGCTGTTGTTCGAGTTGGTCAAAATTTACGTTAAACCCCTCTCTCAGAACTCGGGCTGCGACACCCGCCGCTTGGCCTGCCGCCTCAACTTCCTCAGTTTCTCTCAAGATACCGATTAACAGGTGTTCTGGAGAAATACGAGGTTGCCCTAACTGTTCCGCCTGCTCACGCGCTAGCTCTAGCACTCGTTTAGCCCTCGGAGCAAACGGCAGGTGAGGCGGCGTAGGGATTTCTACAGGAGGGGTGGGACGAGAACCCAGCATTTGCACAATTTGAAGTTGTGCGGCGTCAAATGTAACCCCCGCCGCTGTCAAGATTTGCGCGGCGACATTGGAGCCTTCCGACACTAGGCCAAGCAGCATCGCTTCTGAACCGAAGACATCCATGTTTAACTCACGAATGGCATTCTGTCCTATACGAATCACTTCGATTGCTTCTGGTGTGTAGTTCTGCTCTGATATGTGCAGTTGGAGATCGTCAGCTAGTGAAGCAAAGGCGACCTTTTTCAGAATGTATTCGAAGGTAGCCTCATCCATCGTGCCCCAACTCGCCGCTTCCGCTCCCTCGTTCTGATATATTTTCGTGATGGCTTCGTAGATTTGGGCGTCACCGCGAATCAAAGATTTCATGATCCGCTGCCAATAGTGGGCTAGGGCGTGCGCCCTGGAGCCGTTAAGATCGGCGTCTTTGT
>JASJDH010000539.1 GCA_030065175.1 Leptolyngbyaceae cyanobacterium MO_188.B28
ACCTCTCGATGCTGCTGGTGCGCTCTTACCGCACCTTTGCACCCTTACCTGTGGAAGGTTGAAAAGCGCTGAGAGCTGTCGTCAGCCTTCAGCCATCATTCTTCCCATCGGCGGTATGTTTCTGTGGCACTATCCTCACGGTCACCCGCACTGGGCGTTATCCAGCAAGTCTGGTCTTTCGGGAGCCCGGACTTTCCTCAGATTAGGAAATCCCTAATCCGCAACCACCTGCGCCAACTCTTTCCTTAGCTCCAGTCTAATCACCTATGCCCCTTTTTGACGAAAATTCTTAGATGGTCGGTATAAATTGACTATAGGTTTGCTTTCGATCCGGTTAGTTCTGAAAGCTTTAAGGGTAATTCAACGGTGAAGCGGGTGGTCTTGTTGCTGCTGGCCACCTGAATATCCCCTTGCAGGTGGAGAATGAGTTTCTGCACAAGTGCTAGGCCCAGGCCAGTGCCGCCTTGTCGCCAAGGATCAGAACTAGGGACGCGATAAAACTTGTCAAAAATTCGAGGCAGCTCATCCGCTGGAATTTCTATACCCGTGTTGCTTAAAACAACTTGAATTTTGTCTGCAGGCAGAGTGACCACCTTTAGTTTGATTTGTTCACCGGGGGGGGTGTACTTACAGGCATTATTTAGTAATTCAGCCAAAACCCGTTCTAAACTGGCTAAATCTGAGACAAGGGTGGGTAAATCAGGTGGCAAGTGAAGCTGCAGCTCTTGATTGCGATTTTTGGCTCGTGTTTGGAAACTATCCACAATGCCTGGCAGCCATTCATGCAATTCAATCGTTTGGGGGGTAATGGGATGGTTGCCTAGATCGAGGCGTTGCAAATCAAGCAAATCATTAATTAGCGTGATTTCCCGCTCACATTCTTCTTGCAAAATTTGATAATAGCGCGCCAGCCGATCCTGTTCAGTTCTAGGTTTTCTTAATTCCTCGTCGAGCGAAAACTCCTGATTCAAGGTGATTCCCAGAAGCTGTAGGGCCACTTTCATGCTGGTGACTGGCGTCCGTAACTCATGGGATACGGTGCTCAGGAAATCGTCTTTTAGGGTGTTTAGCCGTTCTAATTCCGCGACTTGAGATTGGGCGGCCTGATAAAGGCGAGCTTGGCGAATTGCGATCGCGCATTGGTTAGCCACCTGCTGCACCAATCGGATCTCGATGTCGCCAAAGCCGTGATCCTTGTCATGAATGAGCCATAGATCTCCTAATACATCCCGGTCATCCAAAATAGGGCAGGCAAACATGGCTACATGCCCTCGAACTGGATTCGGAAAAACCGAACAAAACTGGAAGTACTGTCCTTCTAACAGTTGATGATAGACTTCAGGGAAGGCTTCCATCTGCGACACCCGTCCCTGAGAAGAGGACAGAGAAGTGGTGTATTCATGGAAGATGGTGGACGTCCCTTGCTCAAGATCGTATAAGGATGTGTTTGACCCTTTAACATTGAGCGCCTCTGTCAATTCTTTAACCGCTGTTTGCAGGATTTGATTTTCATCCAAGCTATCCCGCACCCGGTCTGTGATCCGTTTGAGGGTGGCCTCAAAATCTAGGGCGATTTGAAGCTGAGTGGTCCGTTGCTGTACTTCCCGCTCCAAATCAGTGTTTAGTTGTTGTACCTGCTGGTAGAGCTTAGCTTGACGGATTGTACTGCCGATCTGAGTCGCTAATTCTTTGAGGGATTCGACTTCCCAAGGGGTCCATTGGCGAGCCTGCCGACAGCGATGGGCTAAAATCAACCCCCATAGTCTTTCCCCTTGCATGATGGGAATGACCAAACTGGCTTTGATCTCCAGTGCTTCCATCCGCGCAACTAGGACGGAGGATAAGTGCGCCTGCCTGATATCCTCAATAATCTTAACGTCGCCCTTGGCGCATTGAGAGATGGCTGCTGAAGATACCCCCATCTCTTTCAACGTTGCCTGTTTGAGGGAAATCCGGTTTTTTTTCAGCGATTCTGCAATCACCCCCTCCTCTCCAGACTCAAGGCTATAGAAAAGTAGGCGATCAGCCTTGAGAAAACGTCGGATTTCATAGGCGGTTTTGTTTAGGAGTTGCTCTATATCCGGCGATTTGAGAATGTACTGGGCGATGGCTCCCAACAGACGCTCCCGCTCAGCTTGCTGCTTCAGAGCGATTTCAGCTTGCTTACGGGCGGTAATATCTCTAATTGCGCCGATGATGATGGGGTTACCGGCGACATCGTAGGATAGAGACTTTTTGGTTGAAATAACATGCAATTCTCCGTGAGCGTCTGTCAGGTATTCTTCCTGCTCATACTCTGCTCCCGTTGTCAAAACGTGATCATCGCTCCGCCAAAATTGGTCTGCCTCTTCTTTGGAGAAGACACGATATTCTGATGAGCCAATAATTTCCTCACGGCTGCGCCCTACAAACTGACAATAGGCGTCATTGAGAATAATCAGGCGGTGCTGGTCATCCTTAACGAACACAGGGTCAGCAATGGCATTCAGAATCCGCTCTAGAGAAGCTTGGTCCAAGATTTGCGGGTGAGAGTTTCCTGCCTTATCGGCTTCTATGGAGTCAGTCAGAGTAATAGGATCCGGCTTCTGGACGGCGGAAGCTAGGGAGGATAAGTCTTTTGGGCTCATAGCTGATGGCTTTTGTGGCTCACTCAAACCATGGAAATTACTCAAAATCGCCTGCCGACTACTTTAAGGTTAGTTCACAGACTTCACAATTATTCCCAAGGGAGAGAACTAAACATTAACATCTGGACAAAAACTTGGGATGGGGATGATTGCGGGAGAAAATAGCGTTCTAGGGTGGGGGCTGTTTTAGCAAGTTCAACATAAACCCTGATTGATCTAATATTCCCGCTTCCTTGAGAGAACTCCCAAATTTTTTAGGGAAGATCAGTTGCAGGCAGCCCGTCTATTTTGCAAGACTCGGTTCATGCTCGAATGCTGCCGTTCGCCAGCAGCGATCAGGCGTCGGATTTCCCAAGCTGTAACTGTATATAGGTTAGCAAGAGAGCAAAGGTCAAGAGAATGGCGGCGGCGGCGGCGGCATAGCCAAAATCAAATTGGGCGAAGGCTTGTTCATAAATGTAATAGACCAATATGTTGGTTGAATTTAACGGGCCTCCTCCGGTAATGACGTATACCTGCTCAAAACTTCTTAAGGTAAAGAGCGCGGTTGTGATGGCTGTGAAGATGAGAGTGGGCTGCAATCCCGGCAGAGTGATATGCCAGAATTGTCCCCAATTATCTGCGCCGTCGAGTTCCGCCGCCTCATATCGATTAGTTGGGATGGTTTGTAATCCAGCTAGGAAAACAACCATATTGAATCCTATCTGTTTCCATGTGGTGAGGATAATCAGCACGGGCATCGCCCAGGTTGTGCTGCTTAACCAATTAATGGGGGCGACGCCTAAGGGGGAGAGGAGATGGTTAACGGGGCCATCGACCTGAAACAGCCAGCGAAATCCCAAGCCAACTGCCACCAAGGATGTAATTGAAGGAATGAAGTAAGCGGTTCTAAGGAGTCCCCTTAGGGCTAAGTTCTGATTGAGCAGAATGGCTAAGCCTAAGGGGATCCCTAAGCTGGGCAGAAGGGTCGCCAGCGAGAAGTAGACCGTGTTTTTGATGACCTGCCAAAAGTCGGGATCAATTAACAACCGCTGATAATTTTGTAAACCAATCCATTGAACGCCTTCTCGGGTAAAACTTCCTGTGGTGAAACTCAAGTAAAACAGGTAGAGAATGGGCCAAAAGACAAACAGGCTGAGCAGTAATAATGCGGGCGTTAGAAGTATCCAGGCCGAGATCGTGTCGTCATCGATCCGCTCAAATGGATGGGGGGCCATTGAAACAAGAATTGCTTAAGGGGTAACGCCAACACAATGACACATTTAAATTCTCCTGAATACGTAATTGGGGCTCCAACTTAAAGCGGGACAATCCAGTAGAGCAGGAATACAGAACACAGAAGTCAGGCAGGAAATGGATTCTGTCTCCTATTTCCTTGTATTCTGTGCCAAGGAAAATTTTCCGTTTTAAGTCAATAGCCCCTGTTTCTGATTCAGCCCGAACATAATACTCACACCCCTATGACACCTTCCCTGATTTCCCCTCCCTTACCCATCTCCCCTCACTTGTCTAATTCTCCCCTGAAGCTAGGCGTTATGGCCTCGGGCAGTGGTAGCAATATGGAGGCCATCGCTCGAGCGATCGCGGATGGACAACTCAATGCCAATATTCAGACGATTATTTATAACAATCCAGACGCTGGGGTTGTGGCTCGTGCAAACCGTTTGGGAATTCCAGCCGTGCTTCTGAATCATCGTGAGTTTGAATCCAGAGAAGCGCTTGACCTGAAAATTATCCAAACCCTAAAGCAATATCAGGTGGAGTGGGTGATTATGGCGGGTTGGATGCGGCGGGTCACCCAGGTGCTAATTGATGCATTTCCCCGCCGCATTCTCAATATCCACCCCAGTTTACTGCCCAGCTTTCCGGGCGTGCGTGCGGTGGAACAGGCCTTAGCGGCGGGGGTTAAATTCTCGGGATGTACTGTCCATTTTGTCGAGCTGGAAGTGGATAGCGGCCCCATCGTGATCCAAGCCGTCGTACCGGTATTGCCTGACGATACCCCCAAAACATTGCAGGCTCGGATTCAGGTGCAAGAACATCGCATCTTTCCGGCGGCGATTTCACTAGCCGCCGCCCAAGCTGACCCTGAAATTCAGACGTGCTAAATGAATCAAGTCCCAATAAGAGGCGGTGACTGAGGGGATGGAGGCCTATATTTTTATTTCGCAACAGTTTCTAACAGTCAGTTTTGTCTACGGTTTTTAATTCCTTTCCTGATAGCCTTGTCGGGCTTGAATTGATTGCCTTCACCTGAACTGGGAAGTTTAAATCCGGGCCAAATCAGAGTAATTAAAATCACAGACATCTCAGTTATTGCAACCGATAATCTAGGGTGAGGGGGCTATTAAATTCATCAATTTTCAAAAAAAACTGTAAAACAATAAAGTAGTTTTATAGTTACTGGCTCTCAGGATCGCCTAATAAGGATAGAGAAGATGATGAATACAGGTCATGTTGTCTTCGTCCGCCAAGTACCTATCCAATCAAGATTAGAGACTTAGGCCTCGATCATGATACCTTCGGCGAATGGTTAAAAAACAAGTTCAAGCGTTTATAGCCCATTATTTAAAGCCTTTGTCAAACTTGGGCATCAGAAAAAAGATTGCCTGTGGGTATATTTTGGCAATTGGAATTGCGGCGTTTGGCGCCATCTCGGCCCGGGTTGTACATGGAAGTGCTGAGGAAGCAGAAGAAATTGCAGAAGAAATTGCTGAGAAAGCTGAACTTCTAAAAGAGTTGGAACTGACACTATTAGAAGTTCATCATCTGCCTTACCGATTGGCCTCACTTGTCAATCAACCCGAAGACTTTAACCAGAAGACGAATCGGTTGTTTAGATGCATTGATTCCTTAGAAAAAATTTTGGATCGTATTCAACCTTGCTCGGACTCTATCGATGAAGTTTGTGATTATGTTCACCCTGCGACCGACAAGCAATTACAGCAATGGCTTAAAGATCACAGGGGAACTATAGGCATTTATTCTCAGCAAATTGAAGTCTTGTTGAGCAATGTTGAACTGACTGATGGGGACGCTTTACAAGTTGACCCATTGCGCCAATCTCTTATCCAATTCGCGAACGGTGATGCTTCTCAAGCCTTTGGCCATCTCTCAGATGAACTGCAGCCAATTTTTCCAGTTTTCGATGCAGCATTTAACGAAGCTCATCAAGCCTATGAGGAATCTGAGGCATTAGAAGGAGACATTCTGGTTATCAGTTTATTGGCGTCTACCTTCCTAGCGACAGTTTTCGCCATCATTACGAGTCGAGCGATCGCACATCCCCTTGAAGTCACCACCAAAATTGCTCAAGAGGTCACCAAAACATCCAACTTTAATCTCCGCGCCCCTGTGATCACTCAAGATGAGGTGGGTCAATTGACCCTGGCGTTGAATCACCTGATCCAGCGGGTTTCTGAGTATACCCAGGCGTTACAGACAGCGAAAGAATCGGCTGAGGCCGCCAGTCGAGCGAAAAGCGAATTCCTGTCTAAAATGAGCCATGAATTTCGCACTCCCCTCAATGCAATTTTGGGTTTTTCCCAACTGATGGGCGGCGATCTTTCCCTCAAGCCGGAACATCAAGAGCACCTGGACACCATAAGTCGCAGCGGCGAGCATTTGCTGGTTTTGATTAACGATGTCCTAGAAATGGCCAAGATTGAGGCAGGACAGATCTCGCTTAATGAAAGTAACTTTGACCTTCATTGGCTACTCAAAAGTCTGCAAGAGATGTTGCAAATCAGAGCCGAAGTCAAAGGCTTACAGCTGATTTTTGACTGTTCTCCAGGAATTCCCCAATATCTGCGGACAGATGAAGGCAAATTGCGTCAAGTTCTGATAAATCTCCTCGGCAACGCCATCAAGTTCACTCAAGCAGGGCGGGTGACCCTCCGGGTTAGACCAGGGGATAAAAGCCAGGGGAAGCAGGAGAGAGGAGCAGAAGGGCGGGGGATCAAAGGGGATAGGGAGATGGGGAGATGGGGAGATGGGGGAGATGGGGGAGATGG
>JASJDH010000540.1 GCA_030065175.1 Leptolyngbyaceae cyanobacterium MO_188.B28
CAAGGGGGGACTAAGGGGGGTAAGCCAGGATTCTACACCTCCAAATCACGATCGGCATACACGGCAGCAGGTCCAGCGGAGTAATTTTAGCCCATTATCTTAGAGATAAAAATTTAGGGGTGTGTATAGCCCAAGGGCATCCTAGAAAAGCGAAGCGTAACGCATCGAAACCATTGCCAAAGTTGGATTTCATGACTTCAACCCAACCTAAGTAAGAATCTTTTGTCTCAGCAAAGTCAGGTTACGCCAGCGTCCAACTGACAAGTATTCGTAAGTTGGCGTTTGCCTTGGAGTCCAACTGCGTCATCTGACTAAACTCGACCAGTAGACTTAGCTTGTTACATTTTTTTTAACCCGCCGTCGATATCCCAAATGAGTTGTAAATACAACAGATATGATTTGAACTCGCCCATGGCAATTTGATCATGATCCCCAATCAAGAAAACTCACAACTGATTTAGAACTGATAAATTACTCCTAGCCTATATAGTTTTCTATTTATCAATCTCGCAGAATTGTCGATTACAATTTATACGAACAAAGCTGCAATTCCCCCAGTGTCTAACCCCTCGCCTTCAAAAACCATCTTGATTTTGGCTGCAAACCCGAAAGGGACCACTTCATTGCGATTGGATGAGGAAGTCCGAGAGATTGAAGAAGGGTTGCGGCGCTCCAAGCAGCGGAGTTCCTTTATCGTCAAGTGCAGGTGGGCGACGCGGCCCTTAGACATGCAGCGGGCGGTGCTGGAGGAGAAGCCGCAGATTGTCCATTTTTCGGGGCATGGCGTGGGGGCGGATGGGATTGTTTTGGAGGATACGCTGGGGCGGGCGAAGCCGGTGGGGGGCAAGGCCCTGGCGAAGCTCTTTAGTTTACTGGCTGACCAGGTGGACTGTGTGTTGCTAAATGCCTGCCATTCGCAAAAGCAGGCGGCGGCCATCGCCAAACATATCGACACGGTGATCGGCATGAGCCAGGCGGCGGGGGACAAAGCGGCGCTGCAATTCGCCATTGGCTTTTATGATGCTTTGGGCAATGGACGAGGCTATGCCTTTGCCCATCAATGGGGGTGCACCGCCATTGAGCTGGAGGGAATTGACGAGTCATTAACCCCCGTACTATTGCAAAAAGGGAGCGTCAAGTCTGGCCCGTCAACGCCGTCTACTCCAGAGCCGAGTATTTCCCCCCCGACCGCCCCGGGTTCGGGGGAATCCAGCCCGGACAGCCCCCCCCAAGCCGCCCATATTTTTATCAGCTATAAGCGCGACATGATTCCGGACGAGACGGTCGCCTTAGAACTGTATCAGGAGCTGGGGCATGTCCACGATGTGGCCATTGATCAGGTGATGATGGTGGGGACTAAATGGCAGGCGTGGATCGACGCCCAGCTCCGCAAAGCCGATTACCTGATTGTCTTGCTCTCGGATGTGTCGGTAAGGAGTGAGATGGTGATGCGGGAGGTGTAAAAAGCCCATAAGCTGGCGCAACAGCAGGGAAAACCCCAGATTTTACCGGTGCGTCTGGCTTACCAAGAACCCTTCGAATATCCGTTGAGCGAGTATCTGAATGAGATTAACTGGGCTTTCTGGGGGGATGAGGCGGATACGCCGGGGCTGATCGCCGAGTTGCAGCGGGCGATTAGCGGTGGTGAGTTATCCATCAACACGCAGAGGCAGAAGGATGACTTAATCCAGCCCAGTCTAACGCAAGAACTCCCGGCGCCGACCCCCATGGCCCAACCGCTGGAATTGCCGGAAGGCACGATGGATCCGGGGTCTAAGTATTATGTGGAGCGGGCTTCGGATGCTATCGCCTTGGAGACGATCCGACAGCAGGGGGTGACGATTACCATTAAGGGGCCCCGGCAGATGGGCAAGAGTTCGCTGCTGATTCGGACGATGGCGGCGGCCCGGGAGCTGAAGAAGCGGGTGGTGTTTCTGGACTTTCAGTTTTTTGATAAAGCGGCGCTGCTGGATGCGGATCGGTTCTATCGGCAGTTTTGCCAATGGCTGTCGCTGAAACTGAGGTTGCCGGATCAAACGGAGCAGTGGTGGCGGCTCTATGGCTCGATGGGGAATCCGCTGGTGTGCACGTTCTATCTACAGGATTACCTGCTGGCGGAACTGAATGGACCGGTGCTGCTGGCGATGGATGAGGTGGAATCGATGTTTGGCGCCGCCTTTCGCACGGATTTCTTCGGCATGTTGCGGGGCTGGCACAATAGCCGCGCTACGGAGCCGATTTGGAAGCAGCTGGATCTGGCGTTGGTCACTTCAACGGAACCCTACCAGCTGATTGAGGACTTGAACCAGTCGCCGTTTAATGTGGGTCAGGTGGTGGAACTGGCGGATTTTACCCTGGAGCAGGTGACTGATCTGAACCAGCGCCATGGCTCCCCGCTTTCGACAGACCAGCTGTATGAACTAATGGGGTTGTTGCACGGCCATCCCTATTTGGTGCGGCGAGCGCTGTATCTGACGGCGAGTGGCCGCCTATCGGTGGCGGGGTTGTTCCAGCGAAGGCTGGAGGAGCGGGGGGCGTTTGGCGATCACCTGAGATATCATCTGTCGCGAGTGTATGACCACAAAAAACTGGTGAAGGGGTTGCTGCAGGTGTTTGACAGTCAGACCTGTCCGGATGAGCGGGTGTTTTTCCGGTTGCGGGGGGCGGGACTGATCCGTCGCGAGGGCCAACGGGTGGTGCCCCGCTGTCGATTGTACGAGGCGTATTTCCAGGAGCATCTCGGTGGCTGATTCAGTGACGTTTGTGGCGGGGGGGAAGGTGCAGGCCGGGGGCGGCGTTTACCTCCCCCGGCAGGCGGATCAGGAACTGTTGGCGTTGTGTCGCAGTGGGGCGTTTGCCTATGTGTTGACGCCGCGCCAGATGGGCAAGTCGAGTCTGATGGTGCAGACGGCGACGGTGCTGAAGGCGCAGGGGATTCGCACGGCGACGGTGGATTTGGCGATGATCGGCGTTCAGCTGGATGCGGAAGCCTGGCATTTGGGATTGTTGACCACAATTTGCCGACAGTTGGGGCTGGTGCGGCAGTTGATGCAGTGGTGGCCAGCCCATCAACAGCTGGGGGTGACCCAACGGCTGACTCAGTTTATTGAGGATGTGGTGCTGACGGAGGTGTCGGAGCGGATCGTTATTTTTGTGGATGAGATTGACACCACCCTCAATCTGGATTTCACCGATGATTTTTTTATCGCCATCCGTTCGTTTTACCTGGCTCGGGCGGAGGACCCGAAATATGCCCGGCTGTCGTTTGTGCTGTTTGGCGTGGCCACTCCCAGCGACCTGATTCGTAACCCCCAACGGACGCCGTTTAATATTGGCCAGCGGGTCGATCTGGCTGATTTTACGTTTGAGGAGGCGAGGTTGTTGGCGGAGGGGTTTGCCTCGCCCCCGGAGGAAGCGGAGCAGGTGTTGCGGTGGGTGTTGGCGTGGACGGGGGGGCATCCTTATTTGACGCAACGGTTGTGCCAAACCTTGCGGGAGGAGGCGCATAATCACTGGTCTGAGGTGGGGGTGGCGGAGGTGGTGAGCCGCATTTTTTTGGGGGCGGCGAGTAAGCAGGATACGAATTTGCAGTTTGTGCGGGATATGTTGACCCGCCGTTCGCCGGATTTGGCGGGGGGGTTGATGGTGTATCGGGAGGTGCTGCGGGGGAAGCAGCCGATTTTGGATGAGGAGCAGTCGTTGGTGAAGTCGCACCTGAAGTTGTCGGGGGTGGTGAAGTGCCTGGAGGATGGGGTGTTGCAGGTGCGGAACCCGATTTATCGGGAGGTGTTTGACTTGGGGTGGGTGAGGGAGCATTTGCCGATTAATTGGGTTAAGCGCTTACGCCGCGCCGCTATTTTTACAGGGACTGTTTTTTTAGTGGGGACGGTTCCGTTGAGCGTAATTGCAGCCATTGGATGGAAACAAGCTTGGGATCAGAGTGTTCAATTAGCACAAGTTAATGGCGAGTTAGAAAAAGCTAATGATGACCTCGCAAAAGCCTTGGAAGATGAGGCGACGCAACGAAAACTAGCTGATACAGCCCGTCAGCAGGCAGAGGATAAACGCATTGAAGCGGAGGTTGCTCGTAAAGATGCGGAAGTCGCCCGAGACGATGCGGAAGCTGCGCGTAAGGATGAACTACAGCAACGACTGATTGCTTTAGAAGAGAAAACTAGAGCAGAGCATTTAGCTTTCGTAGCTGGTTTACGGGAACAGTCTACATGGGTTCTGAATGACCTATCGACAGCACGGGCGGCAGAAGGGTTAGTGCGAGCGATGTATGCCACGATCAAAAGCCGCCGAGATTTACCCATAAATATGGATCCTAGTCTTGTCTACGATGTTCAGTCGGTGGTTGACTCTAGGATGTTGCAGGCATTTGACGAAGCTAAAGAGCAAATGGTGTTTCGGGGGCATGAAGAGGCGGTTTTATCGGCGGCGTTTAGCCCGGATGACAAACTTATTGTGAGTGGCGGGGAGGATGGCGCGATTCGCCTCTGGGATTTGCGCGGAAATGAAATTTGGGAAGAGCCGATTGCTGCCCATGCTGCTGCTGTGGTGGCAGTGTCATTTACTGCAGATGGGCAGAGAATTGCCTCGGTGGGCAGGAATGGTGTGACGAAATTATGGCGACTGAATGGAACGTTTGTTGAGTCAAATGAGGAAACGACTAGCTTCGATGTTGTCAGTGCTAGTTTTAGCGTCGATGGTCAAATTGTTGCAGCAACACTAGCCGATGGATCAGTGGCGGTTGGAAATATAGCGGGTGGTGGGTGGCAAGAATGGTTGGTGAATGAGCCCATAGTTAGAGCAGTTGGTGCGAGCCTAGATCAAGGGGATGAAATTGTTGAAAGCTCATCCAGGCGACAAGATACTTACTCATTTGAGGGGCGCGAAGGCCAAGAAATCGTAATTAGCCTGGAAAGTGAAGAATTTAGTCCCCGCCTCATTTTGGAAAATGAAGCAGGTGAAATTATCGAAGATGGTAGCTCTTTGTTGACAAGAATATTGCCTGAAGATGGGACTTATAGAGTTATTGCAACTCATACCGGGAGTGAAGTGGCAAGGGGAACTTACGATCTTGAGGTCGGCGAAAGAAAATATATTGAGCCGCCAATCCTACAAGAAGAAACAGCTAGATTAGAGGAAGGAGATGAGGTCATTGATGATAGACTTCGCGATGTTTACCAGATTCAAGGGCAAGCAGGGCAGGCACTTTCTATTAGCCTAGAAAGTGCAGACTTTCATACTCGTCTTTTTTTAGAGAGTACTGCTGGAGAAGCTGTTGCAGAAGAAGATGGCCATAATCATGGTGACAGATTTATTTCTTCATCACTGACAACTAACTTGCCGGAAAATGGTATCTATAGAGTTGTTGTAACTCATGATGGAGTAGGAGAAAAGGGAACTTACAGTCTTCGAGTTAGAGAAAATCAGCTTGTTGAGCCTCCAATTTTGCAGGAGACAGCAGCACAATTAAAAGAAGGTGATGAAGTCATTCAAACATTCATCAGACGTGGTGACGTTTATTCATTTGAGGGAGAAGAGGGGCAAGAAATCACTGTCAGCATGGAGAGCCAGGATTTCAACACCTTCCTCGAATTACAGAATTCTGAAGGAGAAACCCTTGAACAGGAGCAATCTCTTGAACAGGAGCAATCTCTGCCAAGGTTTGTTCTTCCAGAAACTGGAACTTATAAAGTTGTAGCGACTAGTTCGGATGAAGGGAATGGAATCTATAACATTGTAGTTAATCTCCAGCCAGTCAAGAGTATTAGTGTCAGTCCTGATGGTCAGCAACTGGCTACTGCTTCACCTGACGGCACAATCCAACTCTGGGATTTGCAGGGTAATTTGATGGGTACTTCCTCTCAAAGGCATCAAGGAGAGGTTTTGACGATCGCATTTAGTTCTGATGGACAGCGTATTGTCAGTGGAGGGAGCGATCGTACAATACGCCTGTGGGATACGGAAGGAAACGCTCAGGGAAAACCATTCCAGGGGCATAATGGCGAGGTGCTTTCAATCGCCTTCAGCTTAGATAATCAGCGCATTGTTAGTGGTGCTCGTGACGGCACTCTACGGTTATGGGACCTCTCAGGAAAGTCTCTTGGAGAACCTTTCCGAGGCCATGGCAGTGAGGTTTTGTCGATTGTATTTAGTTCCGATAGCCAAAGCATTGTTAGTAGTGGTGGAAATGGCATTGTTCGGCTATGGGAAGCGTATGTTACCGCTCCCTTCCAAGGGCATACAGAGAATTCTATCGACGTAGCATTCAGTCCTGATGGTCAGTACCTTGCTAGTAGTAGCATAGACGATACTATACGACTTTGGGATTTGCAGGGAAATCAAATTGGCCACCCTTTTCAAGGGCATGAGAATGTGGTTCATGGGGTAGCGTTTAGTCCAGATGGGCAACGAATTGTCAGCAGCAGCTATGACAGAACTATACGACTTTGGGATTTACAAGGAAATCAAATCGGACCCGCTTTTCAAGGGCATGAGGATGCGATTCATCGTGTAGCGTTTAGTCCAGATGGGCAACGAATTGTTAGTGGTAGCTCTGACAGAACTATACGACTTTGGGATTTACAAGGAAATCAAATCGGACCCGCTTTTCAAGGGCATGAGGAT
>JASJDH010000541.1 GCA_030065175.1 Leptolyngbyaceae cyanobacterium MO_188.B28
TCCATCATTGAGCATTTTGGTCTAGTGCAGGGAAGCACGATTCGAGCTAAACACATCGGTAAAGATATTGCTGCTGGCTTGAAAAACATCGTTGGCGGTGAATTGAAGGGGTATACCGAACTCCTGCAGGAAGCCCGTGAAGAAGCCCTAGACCGAATGATTCAGCAAGCGCTACATGTGGGGGCGAATGCGGTGGTGAATATTCGCTTCGCCACATCCTCCGTCGCGCAAGGGGCGGCTGAATTGTTTGCCTATGGTACTGCAGTGAGAGTGGAGTAATCCTCATGGAGCTATTAGTCTTCCTCACCTTACTGACCCTGGGATACTTTGTCGGCCTTCATTTGGAACGTCGCCATTTCGAGGACATCAAGCGCCGTGAACACAAAACCCTCTTTGTCCCAATCGCCAATTTTGGGGCCAAACAACCGCTGCCGACTGCTCAAACCGCCCAGCTATTTATGGGCAGCGTGGTCGTTTCAACTGACTATTTCAAAAGCTTTACCGCCTCACTCAGAAATTTAGTGGGGGGGCGTATCGTAGTTTACGAAAGCCTGCTGGATCGCGGGCGGCGAGAGGCGTTGTTGCGGATGAAGGAACAGGCGATCGCGGCTGGAGCGACCCAAATTGTCAATGTTCGGTTAGAGACCTCTAATATTGGCAGTCAAACCGCGAACAACGGCATGGTCGCTATTGAGGTGATCGCCTATGGCACCGGTATTCGCTAAGCCATGAAATACACGGCCATCGAAGTCATCGCCTATGGCGCCGACATCCGCTGAGTCATGAAATACACGCCCAAAGAAATCCCCGAGGAGATTAACGTTACGCCGGTTCATCCACTGGTGAATTTCGCTCACCTATTGGCGACGGTTGCGATCGCCACTGTCGCCATCTATGCCGGACTGGGATTCGTCGCCGTTGGGTTAGTCTCCCACCTTAGCCCCGAAACCGAGCAAAAAATCGGCCAAGTCTTGCTGCCCGCCGCCGCCCCGCCGCCCCTGATCCTGGAAGATGACCGCACTCAATATCTAGAGCAATTGCTCATCTCCCTACAGCCATCAACCCTTCAATTCCGCCCGCCGCTGACAATTCATCTGGTCGATGAGCCCGCCGTTAACGCGGCAATTCTACCCGGCGGACATGTACTCATCATGACTGGCTTACTGGAGGCAGTAGAATCCGAAAATGAACTCGCCTTCGTCCTAGCCCACGAACTGGGACATTTTGAAGCCCGAGACCCCTTACGCGCCATGGGGCGATCCCTGGTTTTTCTGGCCCTCGCCAGCGCCCTGGGACTAGGCTCCTCCAGTTCAAATGGAAGCTCAGCCCTTATCACATTGACAGGCAATTTGAACGAACTCCATTACAGCAGAAAGCAAGAATCAGCCGCCGACCAATACGCCCTCTCATTAATCGTGCAAAAGTACCAACATGGCGGACACAGTCTGGATTTCTTTAAACGCCTCCAGGAACAAGAAACCGCACTCGGCTTCCCGGTCCATCAACCCGAACTCCTATCCACTCACCCCCTAACCCAAAACCGCATAGACAACCTCACACAGCTCGCCCGTCAGCAAGGATGGTCGCTAGAAGGGGAAGCAACGCCGCTTCCAGAAGGATTAGCCTGTCCTAATTTTGAAGAATGTGATTTTTGAAATTGCGAGTCTTAGTCATTTGTCATTTGTCATTTGTCAGGATTAAACTGCCAGCCCCTGCTTGATCGATGAGCGATGGCGGCGCTTGTCTCAAGTTTCAATCCTTCTTAAAGGATTAAGCAGTCGGTTAACATATCTAAGACATCTGACCCTCGATTATCTAAAGGGAAAAAGGGGTATAGGCTTAGTCAAGAAGTGTTTCAATGCTTGAATGAATCATGTGATTTGCATTAAGGACTGTAGCAGATGACCGATGAAGAACTGAAGGCGCTTGTGGCCAGCAATGCCCAAGCGATCCAGGCTAATACCCAAGCGATCCAGGCGAATGTAGAAACGATCCAGGCGAATGCCCAGATGATCCAGGCGAATGCCCAAGGAATTGCTGAACTGAAGGTTTCTATGCAACGCTCCTATGAGGATATGGTTCAGATGCTCGCCCAGTTTGCTGAGGAAGCAGCCGCAGATCGCCAAGCAATCCGAGATATGGTTGCGGCTATGTTCAAGCATCAGAGCAACGGTGGGGGGCAATCCTAACATTTCTACATATAAGAACACCAATCACTCCATCCCCCCACATATAGCTTGCCCATCGGCCTACCGGCTAGTGTTTGAGACAGCAGATTGACGCAGGCGGTGACGCCAGACCCGCAGTAGACAATAACCTCTTCAGCTTGCTCCAGGTCTGACCAGTGGGCTTGCAGGTCAGTGGGCGATCGCATATTTCCATCCTTATCGCTGACCGCTTGCCAGAAGTAATTAACCGCGCCAGGAATGCTGCCTGAGATCGGATCAATCGGCTCTTGTTCACCTCGATAGCGAGGTCCTGAGCGGGAATCGATCAGCTGAACGTGGGAAGAATCTTTATGTTGTCTGACATATTCGATATCCACTAGCCAGCCTTCTTGCAGTTTGGGGGTGAAGACTTTGGGCTCTGCTTCCGGCTTCGCAGTTGTGACGGGATAGCCCTGCGCCTGCCAGCCTTTGAAGCCGCCGTCTAAAACGGCTATTTGGGTATGCCCCATGTAGCGGAGAAGCCACCACAGGCGAGAGGCGAAGGCGAATCGGGAGTCGTCATAGGCGACAACAAAGGTGGGGCCTTGGGGAGAATCCGATGCGATTCCGAGCGTTCCCAGTTTTTCGGCTAATTGATCCATATCCGGCAGGGGATGCCTGCCGCCATGGATTTGGACAGGACTGGATAAATCTCGATTCAAGTCCAGGAAGTGGGCGCCTGGGATATGGCCTTCCTGGTACTGCCCCTGTCCTAGTTCGGGATCGGCTAAAGCAAATCGACAGTCTGCGATCGCCACCTGGGGGTCGTCCAGGTGGCGATACAGCCACTGGGGTGTGACTAGATTGGTCGGATAGGCTTGCACAGCTGGTTACATCCCCTGGAAAAGGTTACAGCGTTTACGATTTTAATCCTTCCTGACGCTTAGGGATACCGGGCTATGGACTTCTCTCGATATTCAGGAAAGCCAAGCGCCGATTGCAATCGCACTCCAGAGACCGCAACCGCGATCGCAACCGCCTCGACAGCGCCGGACCCTCAAATCACCAGGTTGATAACCTGACCCGGTACATACACCACCCGCCGGACTTCCCGATCGCTAAGATAGCGCTGCACGGCGGGTGATTGCATCGCCAGGCCCATCACCTCTGTTTGAGAGGCATCCGGAGCTAACTCCAAGGTGGTTCGCGTTCGCCCGTTGATTTGAACCGCGATCGTCTCCTGGGCTGGTTTAACCCATTCCGGATCGGCTTGGGGAAATGGCTGATGATGAATCGAGTAGGGTTCACCTATCCGACGCCAGAGTTCCTCTGTAATGTAGGGCGCAAAGGGAGCCGCCATTAACAAAAAGGACTTAATTTCCTCCCGAGTTGGATGGGCTTTCGCTTCCAGAGCGTTAAGCCAACTCATCAAGGCGGCGATCGCCGTGTTGAACTTTAACGCCTGAATATCAGCCCTTACCTTGTGGATAGTTTGATGCAGCTGGCGCTGTGACTTGATATCCAATTCGGCGGATTGACCCGAGTTTTGATGATTCATCACCAACTGCCAGACCCGATTCAAAAACCGCCGGATTCCGGCAATTCCTTGATCCGAGAAATCGCCGCCCTGGTCATAGGGGCCCAAGAACATCAAGTAAGTCCGCAAGGTGTCCGCCCCATATTTTTCGATATACTGATCCGGGTTCACCACGTTCCCTTTTGACTTGCTCATCTTGGCCCCGTCTTGAGTGAGCAAGCCGTGAGCGCGGAAGCGGCGAAACGGCTCCTCGAAAGGAATGTAGCCCAAATCGTGCAACGCCAATGTGATGAAACGAGTATACATAAGGTGCAATACCGCATGTTCGGCTCCACCGATGTACATATCCACGGGCAACCAGGCAGCCGTAATGTCTGGGTCAAAGGGAGCCTCAATACAATCGCTGGAGGGGTAGCGCAAGAAATACCAGGCAGAATCCAAGAAGTTGTCCGACACGTCGGTTTCTCGCCGGGCGGCGCCCCCACAGCACGGACAGGTCGTATTTACAAATTCCGGAATGTCGGCCAAGGGAGAATTGCCGGAGCCCTGAGGCAACCAGTTTTCTGTTTGAGGCAACTGCACCGGCAACTGGTCTTCTGGCACTGGCGTCACGCCGCAGGTGTCGCAGTAGATAATCGGAATCGGCGGCCCCCAATAGCGCTGCCGGGAAATCAACCAGTCCCGCAAGTGATACTGCACGACTCCGTCAACTTCCGAGCGGCCAATCCAGTTACGCTGTGCGGTCTTGACGCGCTCTGACCAGTCCAACCCCTCCAAGTTATCCAACAATCGCTGGGCGTAATCCGTGATCTTTAAAAACCACTGCTCCAACTCGCGCTGGGTGGCGATCGCACCGCAGCGTTCGCATTCCCCAGCGATCACCTGCTCATCCGCCAACACCGTTTTACAAGACGGACACCAATTGACTTGGGCTTGCTTGCGCTCAGCCAATCCGGCTTTGAACAACTGCAAGAAGATCCACTGGGTCCACTTGTAGTAGGCCGGGTCGGTGGTTTGAACTTGGTGGCTCCAGCAGAAGCGGGCGCCAATGCGTTTTAACTGGGTCTCGCGAAACCGCTCCACATTCTGGGCTGTCAATTGCTGGGGATGAATCCCCTTCTTGATGGCGAAGTTTTCGCTGTGAATGCCAAAGGCGTCGAACCCCATCGGCTCAAAGACATCCCTGCCATTCATCGCCATAAACCGACCATAGATGTCTGCGCCGGTGAAAGCGTATACGTTCCCGACGTGCAACCCCTCGGCGGAGGGGTAGGGAAACATCATTAAGTTGTAAAAAGGTCGATGTTCGGGAGAAGTTCCGTCGATGGCTTTGGCGATATCTGTGTCGTAAATTTGCGTCTTCTGCCAAATTGCCTGCCATCGGGTTTCGACGGAGCGGTGATCGTAAGTCTCAGAGGGTTGATATGTAGCCGGATCGACAGGATCCGGATTTACAGGTCCCAGTGATACATGATGAGTCCTCCTATTTGTAGCACGATTGTAGCATCGATTATATATCGGTTGACAACCCACACTCTGGAGTGTCCCCCTTGCCAATATTGCTATTACAGGGAGAAATCAATGGCTGTAACGCCAATACTGTCCCTGTCCCAATCGGGATCGGCTAAAGCAAGTCGACAGTCTGCAATCGCCACCTGTGGGTCATCCAGATACTGATACAGCCACTGGGGGGTGACTAGGTTGGTCGGATAGGCTTGCACAGCTGGTTCCCTTCCCTGGAACAGGTTATAGCGTTTACGATTTTAATCCTTCCTGACGCTTAGGGATACCGGGCTATATACGTCTGGCGGATCAGCGCTATTTACCAAATCCCTGCCCTGACTTACGGCTGTCGAGTGTGCCGATGAATTTCTTAAACGCCTTTGACACCCCAACACTCTGCTGTTTTGACCCATGAATTTCTGCTAGACGAATCAGCGCATTCCCAAGAGATTGAACAACTTTGATGTCGTAGTCAAAATCTTCGATCTGCATTTCCAGGGCAGTCAAGATTCCGTTCAGCTTCCTGAATTTCAGTGGCGGTAATCCTATCGCCGAAATCGTTTCCTTGACTTGGCGCAGGTCTTGAACTCCTTTTTCGTTATACTTGACATCCTCCGAGTCCTCACCTGTGACGATGGCTTGAACATCTTTTGGGGTAAGCATTTTATTTCGCGCGGATTTTACTATTTACCTTTCTGACTCTAAACTGCCCCAGTCTAAAGCAGTTTTAAAGTTTCTGGCATTATCCCAGAAAGGTATAAAAGGTGATTATGCGGGACGATGGTAGTTTTGATATCAACCAATTTTTTCAAGACCTCGCCATTCAAACCTCAGAGCAGGCGGAGGTGGAAGACTGCTTGATTCAGGGTTTAGCGGCCTATTATCGCTATATATACGGATATGACAAGTATGGCGAATATCCCAACTCCCTAATCCAGGAAAGAATATATGTTCCGTTTGTTTTTGGCTTTGGCGCTGTTGAGGCGGTGCGTCGGCCCGTTCTGGCGATTGAGACCCGGCAAAAGATGGTGCAATATACGCTGCAGCAGATTGACCCATATGAGGAATACGGTGTCCCTTATGGATTACCCATCTTGCTCAGCTGCTCAGCCCGGACAGGTTCACTCAGTGCGCCTGTCTTCCGATGGATCTGGCTGCTTACGACGGCTGAAAGGCGAGAAGTGTTTGATGAATGGAAAAAGGATGAGCTATTCAGCCTAATCGACTGGATTACGAACGAGAACAATTTACCTCAAGATGAACCAATCTGGTGGCTGCAGCACCTTTCTACCCAATGTGACAAACCTCATTTGAGTAAGGTTTTGGCGGACTATCTGCTCCAGCATGTTAGTTTATCGACATCCTTCAAGCTCGCTTTATGTAAGGGCAAGTCAAGTAACTACTGTAAGATCTGCTAGCGAAATTGAAAGTACTTATGT
>JASJDH010000542.1 GCA_030065175.1 Leptolyngbyaceae cyanobacterium MO_188.B28
GAGAATCCAAAATCCAAAATCCAAAATCCAAAATCTTCTCCCCCATCCTCCCCATCCTCTCTATCTCCTCCATCTCTCTCCCCTCCCTCACTTCTTCCCGATTTCTTCTCGATTACGCGTTATCTTGCAGAGGGTGCAATCTCGGAGAAGACTCCCTTGAGGGAATTCTCGGTCTACCCTAACGTTTCGTCAGAATTCAGGATGACTTTTCGGAAACTGCCCATTGCGATCGCCGGTGTGTTGGCCAGCGGCCTAACGCTCCATCATCTAAGCCAGCCCCACGTTGCCTCCGCCCAAGGGATAACCCCTAAAGAAACTGTACAAGCCGCCAATGGTTCTCGGCCAGAGCCGCCCAAGACTCCACCGGATAATAACACTCGCCCTGGGGGAGGGCTTAATCCCGCCGCCGCCACATGTAACATCCTTAATGACGGCCTACGGGCATTGATTCCAGTCGAAAACCCGGTTTTGACCGCTTCCGCCCAGCCTACTTTTTTGTTTTACATTCCTTTCGGCGCTGAGGAAGTCCAATTTGGCGAGTTCTCTCTTTTACTTTGGCCGGGGGAAGAAGTTCGACATTACCAAACTCGCTTCACCCTACCTGACTCACCCGGCATTGTCAGCGTGACGCTTCCCGAGGCGCCAGCAACTGCCTTGGTGGAAGGGCAGATATATCGCTGGTATTTTCAGCTGTATTGTAAAGATGGGGATGGAATTCAGCCTGATCTGACTCTCAATGGCGCTGTGCAGCGGGTTGCGCTTACGCCTGAGCGCACTCAGCAAATTCAGGCGGCGACGCCAGAGATTTGGTACGATGCTTTGGCAGGAGTGGCGTATGGCTTACAACACTTTCCCCAAGATAGTCAACTCCAGACTCAATGGCGAGAACTCTTACAACTCATTAATGCTGAAGACGTGACAACAACTTCGTTCGCGGGACCTATCTTGCCTTTAGCAGAAATGTAAAATTCCGTGAAGAGGTTAGTTTTCTTTGCAGAATCTAATTGCCGTTTCTCTAAGTCTTCTCTGAGACGACAACCCTCCTAGGCTGCCCTAACGTTTTAGTTCCCATTAAGAAGGGCTTCACAGCGCGAAGGAAAGCATGGAGAATAAGGGAATTCTACCGATAAGTAATGAAACAAATGGGGGGAGACGCCTGGATTGTAAATTGGGTTGTGATTGGCGGAGTTGCAGTGGGGAGCTTTGCGATCGCACCCGCCGCCCTAGCCGAAATCATGCCCGACAATACCCTGCCGTCTCCCTCAAGTGTGCCTCCCGGTTGCACCATTTGCACGATTGATGGCGGAACCCAGCGAGGGGACAACCTGTTCCATAGCTTTACGGAATTCTCGGTGCCGATGGGAGGTGAGGCAGTTTTCAACAACCTCGATAGTATTGAACATATCTTCAGTCGAATTACTGGCGATTCAGTTTCTAATATTGACGGCCTAATTCGGGCCAATGGAACGGCTAATTTATTTCTCCTCAATCCCAACGGGATTATCTTTGGACCGAATGCGCAACTCAATATTGGGGGTTCATTTATAGCAAGCACCGCTGACGCTATTCAATTCGGCGATCGAGGCTTCTTCAGCGCCGTCAATCCCGAATCTCCTGCATTATTAACGATCAATCCTTCCGCATTTCTGTTTAACCAGATTGCCAACCAACAACCTTTTTCGATTGAAAATCAAGGACTGCTCTCTGTTCCTGAAGGTCAAAGCATAATTCTGCTTGGCGGCAATCCCTTTCCTCCATCGGCGGATACAGCAGGTATCCTCATTGACGGCGGGGATTTACTCAAAGGCCTCATTGCCCCCGAAGGACACATTGAGCTGACTGCAATTTCTGGACCTGGAACCATTGGCCTCAATCTGGATGAAGGGAGTTTTTGGCGTTTAAGCGTTCCAGACGAAATCCCCCGAGCAGATATCTTTCTAGATAATCGTGCGCAGATAAACACCCGTGCAGGGGGAGATGGGAGCATCGTGATCAATGCAAAAAGTTTGTCCCTTGCAGGGGGCAGTATAATTACTGCAGGTATCAATGCAGCGGATTCGATAGACCGCCAAGCTGGAGATATTGACATTAACGCCGCCACTCAAGTCAATCTTGTTGAGGGGAGTTTTATTTCTAATTCCGTCCTATTATCTGGTGGAAGCCATGCCGGCAACATCAATCTCACTACAAATTCTCTCACTCTCAATGGTGGAGCCTTTATTTCCAGTAGCACCTTTGGTGACAATGGAGGCAATGCTGGTGATGTAACAGTTGTTGCTAATGACGGTATTTCTGTTATTGGCAATGGATTTTTAGCGACCAGCACATTTGGTTCGGGAAATGCAGGCAACCTCACTATTCAAGAAGGTGGTCAAATTGTTTTAGATAGAACGGATAACCAAGCGCCAGGACCTACTGGATTTTTCAGCACCGCACAATTCGGCGGTTCAGGAAATGGCGGCGATATTCATATCAGTGCAGATTCGCTTACAGTGCTGAATGGAGCCACTATCTCGGCCTTAACATCAGGTCAGGGAAATGCCGGTAATATTTCTATTCAGGTTGAAGGAACTGCTTTTTTCAAAGGGACAAATCGTGTTGACGATCCTCGTAGACAAGGCTCCAGCAGTGGTGTTTATACTGATGCAGAAGTCCGGGGTGAAGGACAAGGAGGGGTGATTGACTTCACTGCCAAAACTTTAGTAATGGATGATGGGGCGGTTTTGAGTGCGGGTACAAGAATTAATGCTGGCGGTGGAGAGATTATCGTCAACGTCAACAGGCTTGAGTTGCTTGGGGGAAGCCAGCTTGTCGCCACAGCGTCTAGCGATGGCAAGGCTGGAGACATTACAGTCAATGCAACCGATCAAGTGATCATTTCAGGGCGTGATCCAACATTTGCAGAACGCTTAGCAAGTTCTCTCCCAGGAGTTGTTACGCAGGATGGTCCTAATAGTGGTTTATTTGCTCAAACTCAAGGGGCAGAGAAAGCGGGAGACATTCAGCTGAATGTAGCTAATCAAATTCTTCTGGAAGAGGGAGCTCAAATTTTAGCATCTACAACAGCAGGGTCATCTGGTGAGGGAGGAAATATAGACATTCAAACCTCTCAGCTAACAATTCGAGATGGATCCAGTATCGCAGTGAATAATGACGGTGCAAGTAATGCAGGTGATATTCGGCTCATAGTAGATTCACTTATTCTTGAGAACAATGCTTCAATCTCCGCCGAAACTGCTAGTAATACAGGTGGAAATATCATTTTGGATGTAAATCATCTATTGTTGTTGCGGCACGGCAGCCAAATTTCTACTGATGCAGGTATAGCCCAAGGAACGGGTAACGGCGGCGACATTACTATTTATATGCCAGATGGCTTTTTGGTTGCAGTTTCGGAAGAAAACAGCGACATCACTGCGAATGCCTTCCAGGGACGAGGCGGCAATGTCAATATCACGGCTCTAGGCATCTTTGGGATTGAGCCACGGGAGAAACTGACAGAATTAAGCGATATTACCGCCAGTTCAGAGTTTGGAATAAGCGGCTCCATTCAGATCAACAATCCAGATGTTGACCCTGGCCAAGGTTTAACCGAACTACCTACAACGGTTGTGGATGTCTCTCGTCTAGTTGCTCAAGGGTGTAATCAACTAACCACGAGAGCCCAAGGATTCCGAGGGGAGTTTTATAACACTGGACGCGGCGGCATTGTCACCCCGCCCACTGATGTTTTAGGCAGTGACGACATCCTGGAAGATCTTCAGCCACCGTCGTCGTGGCAGGCCAATGCGCCCACCAACGGACCGATTACGGAAGCACAGGGATGGCTGATTAATGATGCGGGAGAAATTATGCTTGTGGCGGAGCCGCCGCAACTTGCCTCCCAACAGCGATGCTGGCGTTAAGCCAGGAGAGGGGAAATCATGGTGCGATTATGTCTACTTTTCCTACTTAGCTTTACCCTGAATTTGGCGGCGCCTTTAATCATGACTCCGCCGCCAATATTGGCGAGCCTCACCGCTTCAACCGCCTCGAATGCCCCCCAAGCCTTGTTCCAGCAAGGCATTACCCTCTACAAAGCAGAACGTTACTTTGAGGCGGCGCAACGATGGCGACAAGCCAGTCTTAGCTTTGCCGCCCAGAATGATCCTCTCGGACAGGCGCTGACACTCAATCACCTGTCGCTGGCGTATCAGCGGCTAGGACAATTGGAGCAGGCGGATCGGAGTTTGAATGAAAGCCTGCAAATCTTTGAATCCTTCGATCAACTAGGCGCTTCTTCGGAACAGGTCGAAATTTACGCTAAAGTTTTGAATACTCAGGGAAAGTTGAGATGGCTGCAGGGGCGACTAGAGGATGCATTGGCCTCCTGGCGGGCGTCAACCCAGTTTTATTCTCAAGCGGGAACTGAGGACGGCGCAGCGATCGCACAGATTAACCAGGCCAGAGCCTTGCAAGCCTTAGGATTGAATCATCAAGCAGAAGTCGTGTTGCGCCAAGTCTATCAACAAGTGCAACAACAGCCCAATCCAGATCTGCAAGCGACGGGATACCGCCGCCTAGCCGAGGTATTGCGGCAAGTGGGGGATTTAAAGACTGCGCGTGATCTGCTGCAAACCAGTTTCTCCCTGGCGACCCGTCCCAAAAACACCAGTCTAATTTTCTTGGAGTTGGGCAACACCGAGTGGGCTATGGGAGATCGATTGAACGCCATTGGCCGACAGACAGCGGCGCAAACCCACCTACAAGCTGCTCAAACCGCTTACCAACAAGCCATAGATATCGATCAGCCCCTGCAGGCCCGGTTGAATTTACTCAGCTTGCTTATTTCAACTGGGCAGACTACGGAAGCCATCCAACAGTTGCCCACCATTGAACAAACCCTTGCGGGATCCCCACCTAGCCGCACCACAGTCTATGCCCGGATCAATTTGGCTGAAAGCTTGATGCAATTGGCTCAAGCACCTACCGAAAAGCTTGTTTCCTCGACTCAGAATATCGTCCTGATCGACTCTTCCCGAGTGTCTCCCACCGCCATTGCCCAACTATTGTCCACAGCGATTCAGGAAGCTCAAATCCTCCAAGACTCTCAAGCCGAGTCCTATGGTTTGGGTCAATTGGGCGCTCTCTATGAGCAGATGGGCCAGTGGAAAGACGCTCAAGCATTAACTCAGCAGGCGCTATTGAAGCTAGAGACCCTTCAAGTTCCTGAAATTCGATATCGATGGGAGTGGCAATTAGGCCGTCTGCTGCAACAACAAGGCGATCAAGCAGAAGCGATTCGAGTCTATGAAGCGGCTGTGAATAGTTTGCAACGGGTGCGCAATGACTTACTCAATGTCAATGCAGATATCCAGTTTTCATTTCGAGATAATGTCGAGCCGGTCTATCGGCAATATGTTGAGCTGCTTCTGAATTCCGATCAGACTGCTCGTCCTCAAACTCAGCAACTCGAACAAGCAATCCAAACCATCGATCAATTGCAACTGGCTGAACTGGAGAATTATTTGGGTTGCACCTTGGCCCAGGTGAGATCCGTAGACCAGGTGCAGGATCCAAACACCGCAATTATTTATCCGATTCTGTTGAGTGATCGGCTGGCGATTGTCGCCCAAATGCCGGGGGCTTCGGGTGGTTTAATTTATCGTCAAGCGCTGATTCCCCAAGTGACAGTCGAAGCTACACTGTCCGCCCTTCAGAGAAACCTATCCGCCCCTGGTCGAACCCCCGAAGTCATTAAAGACGCCAAAACAGTTTACGACTGGTTAATTCGCCCCCTAGAAACCGATCTGGCTCAAGCTTCGGTTAAGACACTAGCGTTTGTTCTGGACGGTTCTCTGCGTAATATTCCGATGTCGGTGTTACACGATGGGGAACAGTATCTGATCGAAAAAGGGTATGCGGTTGCGATCGCGCCCCGTCTCCAAATCTTTAACCCTGATTCTTCCGACTCACCGCTGAAGGTAACCGTTGGCGGCGTAGGCATTCCCCAAGTGATCAACGGCGCCGAGTTTCCCCCAATCGCCAAGCTAAGGGAAGAATTTGAGGGCATTGCCCAATATGTCGAAGTCAGCGATTTCCTTGTTGATGAATCCTTCACCACCCAAAATATTCGTCAGCAATTGCAAACGGGAGAGTTTTCGGCCATTCACTGGAAAACCCACGGCGTCTTTAGTTCTGATCCTCAAGAAACCTATATCGTTGCCTATAACGAACAGATTATCGCCCGAGAACTCAACGACTTAATTGGTTTAGGCAGCCAAGACGGCGCCCGTCCCTTAGAGCTGTTAGTGCTGAGCGCCTGTGAAACCGCCCAAGGCGATAATCGGGCTGTTCTCGGCTTAGCAGGACTCGCCGCCAGGACTGGAACCCGCAGCGTCTTATCAACCCTATGGATCGCCCAAGATACCCCCAACACAGTGTTCATGTCGCGCTTCTACAGAGCCCTCACCCAATCACGGATGACGAAAGCTGAAGCCCTCCGCCAAGCCCAACTTGACCTGATTCGAGAATACGGATACACCACTCCTTACATTTGGTCGAACTACGTACTTATAGGCAATTGGTTGTGATGTTTGTTGTTTGCCATTGGTTATTGGTCATTGGTTATTGGTCATTG
>JASJDH010000037.1 GCA_030065175.1 Leptolyngbyaceae cyanobacterium MO_188.B28
AATTCATCAAATTCGTCATAGGCGTCTTCGAATTCGTCAAACTCATCGAATTCATCGTACTCATCAAACTCATCGAATTCGTCAAATTCATCATAGACATCTTCAAATTCATCAAACTCATCGAATTCGACGAGTATGACGAATTCGATGAGTTTGATGAATTTGAAGATGTCTATGATGAATTTGACGAATTCGATGAGTTTGATGAGTACGATGAATTCGATGAGTTTGACGAATTCGAAGACGCCTATGACGAATTTGATGAATTCGATGAATTCGATGAAGAGTATGACGCCTTAGATTACATTGTTGCAGACGCCCTCGCTTCCTATGACGCCGATGAATTTCTCGGGAAGCTATGGAAGAAGGCTAAAAAGTTCGGGAAAAAAGCCTTTAGGGTCGCCAAAAAAATTGGGCGGGGCGTCGGGAAAGTCGCCCGCGTGGCGGCGCCTATCCTCAGTAAGATTCCCCTTCCGCAAGCCCAGGCAATAGGCCGTATTGCGGGTATTGCCGGTAAACTCCTGGCTGAGGGCGCCGACGAGTTAGAAGCACTGGATGCTTTCGTTGACTTTGCGGAATATGAGGGCGACTTTGACGCGGCGGCTCCTGTGATTGCGGGTCTAACCGTCAAAAAGGCCCTGCCAGGCGCTGCTCGGTTACCTCGGTCTAAGCGTCGGAAGCTGGTTAAGACGGTGAAGAAGTCAGCCAAGATGCTTGCCCGTTGCCAGGGGGTTAAGGCTACTAAAGCGATGCCCAAGGTGGTGCAAGTGGCGAAGAAAGTGGCGAAGAAAACAGGTCAACCGATCACCAAAACCATTCCGAAGACAACCGCCAAAGTGGCGAAGAGTCCCACAACTGCTCGTCGCTTAGCGAATAAAGTCAGCAAGGTCGCCAAGATGAAGCGAATGATGAAGGGCGGCAAGAAGGCATACAGCATGGGTGGCAGAAAGAAACGCGCCTACATGGGGAAGCCTGTAAATTTGTCCATTCGGTGTCCTTGACGTGTATTTGATAGGGAAGCGGTTATGGAAGTACGCGCATTCCTCCGCACCAAAATTCTCACCCTGGCTGCCCGAGCTGGGCGATTGGCCAAAATCAATAAAACATCTGTGGGAATTCGGCCCCAGGATCTCCCCTATGCTCCCTCCCCGGATCATTTTCGGGCAGCCAATCAACGTCTCGCTAAAATCAATCGCGAAGTTATGAAACGCTTGCACCACGTTCAACGCACCTGGACAATCGCTCCGATCCCTCGAGTGTTGACCGATATTGCTTTGGTGGAGCGAGAATTAGATCGGGCTCGACGGGCCTTTGGTCTCTTTTTCGAGATTTTTGGGCAGCGGGGGTCTATGTTTGCGCCCTCTCTAGATGCGTATGATGCGATCGCCGCTGACTGTTACACTGCAGTCCGTCAAGCCGCTCCCCGAATCTTTCGCGGTTCCCTGTTGAAACCTGTCTGTTATATGGAGCATGGCTATTCCCCAGCCACCATGCGGCGGGGTGTGGTGCTCAGCCGACTGTTGGGCGAGCCCAATCCTTTTCCCATCATTCGGATTCCTTGGGACCGGGACAATCCCTGGCAAGCGGTATTTCTCCATGAGGTGGCCCACAACCTGCAGGCTGACTTAGGGATTTGGCAAGAGAATCGGCAGGCTGTGCTGAAGCGAGTGCTCAGGGGCACTGCTGACGCAGCGCTGACTCAAACCTATGGCCGTTGGCATAAAGAAATCTTTGCCGACTTAGCCGCGCTGTTATTAGGGGGACCTGCAGCCGCCTGGGGCATGGCCATTTTTCTGGCCAATCCCGCTACTAAAGCGCTAACCTACCGTCCTGGCGGAGCCCATCCCACGGCCTACTTGAGAGTGTTAATTCTGGCGGAGATGCTTCGACGAATGGGGTTTGCACAAGACTCTCAACGACTCAAACGAGTCTGGCAAAAACTCTATCAGGCTGCCAGCCCGAATCGTCTCCCGGCCCGCCTCCTACGGACTGCAAACATCTTGATTCCTAAGGTTGTAGATGAGACAGCTTATCAAACCCGGCGAAATTTAGGTCAACGGGCTCTGGTTGATATCATTCCATTCACGGCAAAAGACGAAGCCCGGATTAAGGCTGGCGCTAAGGCTCTGGTTCAGGGAAAGGTTCCCACTAACTTGCCCCCTCGCCATTTAGTGAGCGCCTCGGCCTATGCGCTGGTGACCGGCAAAATTGCCCCCAGAAAACTCAGCGATTTGGTGACTCGTCATTTATCACGGTCCAATGACCCATCGACGCCAACCCTGACTAAGACTCCCACCGCGATCGCGGCCTGATTACCAGTATCGAAACAGATTGAACAGTTGAGCTAGGAGATGGAAGACAACTATGGCACCCCAATATAGTAATCCGTTCTACAGCTCTGATCGCTATGGATCAAGGCCTAGGGACAGCGTCAATTCCAAACTGGCTCTGGACAATTTGATTCGGCGAGAACTGAAGGTCAGCGATCCGAATAACGCCCAAGAGGTGGCGAATGCTCTGCTGACTCGCTATAAAGATACTCCGCAGGCGATTGCGATCGACCGTGAAGCAGAGGGACTCCCTTTCCTTCTGACGCCCTCTATGCCTTCACCGGTAATGCAAGCAGAAACCTCATCCGATGCCGAATTGCAGCAGGCTATGGACGATGTGGAACGGGATTTGAATGAGCTGACGAGCAACGCCATCCTCAAGGATGTGACTCCAGAGTTGCAGGGTTGGGCCATGGCGATTCGGTCTATGATGACGGAGGCGTTTAATTCCGCCCGGTTCGCCCTGGACTCTAGCCAACGAGACAAAACCTTTGGTATTCGCCGCACCTTAGGTGATTATGCCCGCATGGTGCGTTTAGTGGGGGCGCTAAGTTCTCCGGTGGTGAATGTCAACTATCGTAATCTGGCTCAAAGTATTGATGAAGTCACCTCGGTCCTGCTGGTAACGATGGGTGAGGCTTTAGCAAATGTCAGTTTTAACCGTAGCCGCTACTTACTCCAGGTCCCTTATAGTGAACTTCAGGCCCGCCGAGATTCGGTGATCTATGCCTTACGGAATTTTATTGGCTCTACCCAAGAGGCATATGCCCCTAATGAATGGCCTAGGGGGGTGGATGCCTATCGCCAGCTTTACAAGTATCTAGACGATCAAGGACAGGGAGACCTACGCTCCCTACTGACTGAGAATGAACTGTCTCGCATTATGGATATGCTGATTCAACGAGCCAGTCACGGTAATATTGAGGGATTACGGCATTTAGGGGCAACCGCTCAACTCGACATCCCGCGTCTGCGTCGGCTGGTGATCATTGCTGGTGATCTGCAAACGGTAAATCCCCAATCGCCACCGCTCACTGCGTTTTTAGAAGCCCTGCAATTGTTTATTGATGCTTTCGAAGGCGCAGGTGGTTTCCGCTTGCTGCGGTTGGCTCGACCTCCCATTTTGTTTTATGGTCTCTACGGCAGCTCAAACAATGAACGATCTGCTGAAATGCGGTTAGTGGATCTTGCCATTGAACGTAATCGACTCGCTGAGTTGTTGGACTGTTTTGCCCGATGCGGTTGCACACCTGAGACAGTCAAGTGTCAAATCATTTTGGATAAAATTCTCTACGATATTGATCGCGCCATCGACCTCTATGCGCTTGGTACGGCCGAGAATGATGAACCAGAGTTTCGAGCTGTTGCTTATAGCTATGTGGTAGATACGGTTCTCCAGGGTATGGCTATTAACGGGGATCCTTGTCTGCCTCCGGCGCCCCAGCCTCCTAATCAGCTAGATCTGAATACTCGTATTCGTAACGCCCTCGGTCAAGTTCGTAATCTCCTGTTTAGTCGAATTGACTCAATGCCCCCAGAACCTGAAGATAAACTGCCTGAATTACGTGATCCGCAATCAAATGAGCCGGACTTCAAAAAACTCGTCGACCAAGAGTTGTGTATCCAGCAGGATACAGAAAGTCGCTGGCGAGATTTGGTGCAAACGATGGCGCCAGCATGCATACCATTTACTAGTACTAATGGCAACCTTGGAGTTTTCAATGTGATTGAGGCAGTTATTCAGAATGCTCGGCAGAGCGCAACTGGGAACGGAGAACCATGTGAACTTAGTTTCCCATTACCGGCACAGTACGAAATCAGTCTGAGCGCCCAGGCTAATGCTCAGGCTATCGTGAATCAAAATCTCGCTCAACTGACCCAAACCCTAGGGGACGGTTTAGGAGTTGAGCCTGAAGAGCAGGAATCAGAAGAGCAGCCTGATTCATAGATCAATTTCATCTTTTTTTCCTTTAATGGCAACGGTGAGAGGTTTTCATGGTTACACAAGTTGCACTTTCCCAAGTAGAGAAACCCTACCTCAAAGGCATTGTCTGCAAGCTCGACTGCATCTGCGACAGACTGCAAGTGATTGAGCATAAGTTGAAGTATACGTCTGTCTCTCATCAGTTGCTAGATGCGCTGGCCGATCCCAATAACTGGGTGGTCTGGGGCAGGGTTGTTGATGAGCAATGCAATGGTGTCTATGACGTGATCATTAGCCTGTTTGATCGTGACTTTCGCTATGACGAGCGCTTAGGCTGCACGCGCACCAACAAGGATGGAGAGTTTTGTATTTTTTATCGAACCGAGGACTTCCAAGATCTAATGGAAGACGACAATCCAGATCTCTACCTAAAAGTGATGGATCAGCAAGGTAATACACTCTTTTGTTGGGAGACGCCAGTGCGATGTCAAGCCGGACGTTTTGAGCGATTCGATATCTCCCTCGGTGGGGCCGCCACATCTTAGGCATCTGCTCCCAAACTAGCCACAGAACTTTGTAATCGCTGTAATGCTTGCCAAAGCTTTCCTCCCGATAGAAAAAGAATCTGTTTGAAAAAGGACGCTGACCATGAGCTATCAAACCACTGAAACCATCCAACGCTTGTGGGATGACTTCCTGCGAGAGAGCCTAGCGTCGATACCGCCAGAAGAGCGTCAGCAGTTTGAACAGCAGTTTGAGGACCGCTTGACTGAACTGCTCAAAAATGCCGCTAATGGAGGGGTCGATGGATTTTTGGATTTAGTCGGCTTCGGCGATAAAGGGCCGATCGAATTCGAAAACTTGCCCTATCCCCATATTCAACCCGACTTTGATGACTCAGTAGTGCCCAGCCAGCTGCATGCGGATGCTGAGCTGTACTACATCTTCCAGCATGAGCGGATGAAGGTTTTCAAAGTGGTTGAGGTGCTGTTACGGCTGTTTCGCCAGGGCAAGATGCGCATCCAGCGAGGTCCCGGCGCTCGTGCGCTCTACCTGGTGGAGAAGTGGAAGCCGTTGCGCTATGGCCTGCGCGATCGCATGATCGCCTATCGCCGGGCGTTCAACTATGGGTCCGCCAAAGCCCCAGCCGGGTCGATTGTGAATGTCAACTTCCACCGCCAATTGGTGGGCTTCATGGTGGCGGTGGCCCAGTACTTCCGTGACCTGCGAGTGAGTGAAGTGATTCGAGGGGGACCAATGATCAGTCAGCGACCCTTTGGCAGCGTCGCCACCGTCCAACGCCTGGGGTTAGACCTGCGCTATGCGCTGGATCGCTCCACCTATGGCAACATCTTTGCCCTGACCATCGAAGTGGGGCATTATCTCAACTCCATTATGAAGTTGTTGGACACCCCCGATATCAAGAAAGCCTTTGACGCCAACACCAAGTGGAATGTGATTGAGATTGTCTCCAATCGTTATCTAGGCGGCACGTCTGAACCCTCCCAACGGGCCAAGATGGCCGAAAGTGGACGGCGCATTCTGCGGTTTGTGGCGGATAACAACTTCGAGACAGCGACCGACCCCAGCATTTTCGAATCAGAACTGCGCCCCATCGGTCCCCATGCTGAAGCCTGGCTGGCCGCCTACCGCACTACACCCGAAGGTCAGCGGTTCCCCGGCGTCACCCCCGCCCTGCGCAGCACCCTGGGACGGAAGTCACTGCCCGTCTAGATTTCTCCCGCCATCTTCCCTCAAAGGCAAGGAATCTGCACGTTAAACCACCCATCCACCCATCCACCCATCCACCCATCCACCCATCCACCCATCCACTGCCTTCCACTGGGACTTTATTTTCACTCAAATCCCTAACCAGTCATGGCAACCCTATTACCGACATTTTCTGTAACCCTGAGCCAACAGCGCTGGGCCTGTGTACTGGATCCAACCCTGGCGCTATCCCCCCATGGACTCTTCCTGGCGACGCAATTAGGAAAAGTCATGGAATTGTGGGTGGTGCGGGAGCTCTGGCATATTCTTGACAACACTCACTTCTTTCTGCGGCATCCCGAGTCTATGGCGCTGCCATCCGCCAAGTCTGAAAACCTACCTGCTCTACAACAGCCTGCGCTGGATGAGGCGTCCCTGAGAAACTGGGAACAGTCGCGGGCGGATATTGATTTAATCGGGCTGAATGTGTTTTGGATTGGGGACGCCTTAGGTCAATCGCTTCTACCCGACGGGATGAAGCCCGAGATTATCAAACGGTATGAACAGCTGGCTTGTTCCTTCGACGCCCACCTGAGTCAAGGGGCTGACATCAGTCAGCCGTTGAGCGCCGCCTTCCGAGACGCCGCTGCGCTATCCGCCACCTTAGGTTCCGCCTTTATCCTCACCCATCAATCCTCCACAGAATTTGCTGAGCATTTACCCCCCGCTATCTGTCGAGCCCTGGATAGCTGCGGGGTATCCTGTCAAGCGGTGTCTCCGGCAGACGAGATCGCCGCCATCGAGCGCGATTATCTACAGCATCTCCTGGTTCATGCCGGTCTCTCGAAACTGATGTGGTCAGGTCTCCACCTGGCTGTGTTGCATCTGACGGTTCCTACGACGACATCTAGCTCTGGCGTCATGTCTGACGGCTTTCCCGATATGCAATTCCCTGAGATGGCGGATTTAGAGGAAAGCTGGGAGTTCGAAGGCGGTCGGCGGCCAGACTCATTCCCCTATCTTTGGGAAGGGGTTCAAGGCTTTTGGTATCCCATTTGATGCAACCGTGAATATGAGTCAGCCTCCATGATGTTCTCCCGCGCTAGAAACCGATTGCAAATCAACCAGGATGACCTGGTGATGGTGAGCGTAATTGGTCAGATTTCGAATCCGGTAGGGCGGCTGAACCCGTATCGCATCGGTCATGATGGAATTCCTCGAGTTTTACCGGCAGGGGGCGGGATTGCGATTAACCAGCGCATTGGCGATCGCTGTGTGGGGCTTGCAGGCGACCATATTGAACCCGGCGTCGCCCTCCACAATAATGACCGGGAAGTAACGGGGGGGCGTAAAGGCCCGAACTTAGCGCTGATCACCTATGCTTGTATCGGCAATCGCGCTCGGGTGATCAAGGGCCCCTGTATAGGGAAGTGGGGGATGGTAACGGGTAAACACGGCGGGGTCGATCATGTTTTGGTGGATTTCCCCACGCCGGTATTGAAGCAGTTACAGATTGGCGATCGCATTCAAATCTATAGTCATGGCCTGGGCTTAAGGCTGTTGGACTATCCCGATATCACTGTGCTCAACTGCTCTCCGGCGCTGCTCAAGCAGTGGGGACTGCGACCCACCCCTAAAGGATTGCAAGTTCCCGTCACCCATCTCGTGCCTGCCGCCCTGATGGGGTCAGGGTTGGGGAAAAGCACCGCCTGGCGCGGCGATGTCGATATTCAGTTGTTTGATCCCGCCATTCGCCGCCGTTTTCGCTTGGGTAGCCTGCGGTTTGGGGATTTAGTTGCGATCGTGCAAGGGGACAGTCGGTTTGGTCCTGCCTTGCGCCAAGACCGGACTACCATCGGCATTATTGTCCACAGCGACAGCAGTGTGAGTGGGCATGGTCCTGGCGTTACCCCTCTATTAACGGGACCCGCGACCCGATTGCAACCCATTTATAACCCCGACGCTAATCTGGCGGTGCTGTTTGATCTCCGGGCTTTACCCCCCGCTAAACCCTATCGCCCCATTACCAGCCGCCCCCGTAAGATTTCTCAACATACGCCAATGCCTGTTTCTGCTCGCCAGAGACTGCCGCCGGGGTTCAATTAGATGAACCCATCGGATGACCACTCTCTAGCCTAAGTGGTGACGTTAACCAACTCAATGGTTTTTTACTTAATAGAGTAATTTAAGGAAATGTCTCATTTTTGGTCAGTTATCATTCATTTAGCACTCAAAATGTATCAAAAGCGACCTTTAAATCCAACGCAATATTTTCAAGGGCAACATCCACATATTCTCCAGTGCAAGGAAAGTGGTTGGTGGGAAGGCAGTTTATTTGATTTTTTCAGCTCATTGACCTGGCTGGAATTCGGATAATTTTCTCACTGGCGCGTTTCTGTGGCATCAGCTTAGAGGATGGGGTAATGTTAGAAAAACAAGATTTAAATCAATCTCTAATTGGTTCAGAGTTTTCTAAGACTCCCCATGTTGTCAGTGAGTTTGATATTAGAAATTTTCACTATCTGGTTGTTTTTGTGGGAAGAGTTATAGAGCGAAGTAGACTTGAAAAGTCGTTAAGCGCTTTCCTTTCCACCCTAGATATTTCAATATTTTCAGAGGTCGATCGCTTCAAGGTCAATGATCAGCTCTGTGTGATTGTAGAGACGGATTCTGCCGACACTCATTCGGAGTGTGATCTTCCCGGTTTACTGACGGATCGAGAGTTGCAAATTGCCGCATTGGTTGCTCAGGGAAGACCGAATAAACAAATTGCGAAGCAGCTGCATATCAGTGAGTGGACGGTGGCGACCCATCTGCGGCGAATTTTTGCCAAATTAAATGTTGATAGTCGAGCTGCTATGGTCTATCGCTGTGCTGATTGGATCCATCAGTGGCAGACGTTAGAAGTCATTGAAACTTAATTTCAACTAACTGAATTCACTCATTTAAGTGACCTAAAATATGTGACTTTTCTTTCGGAAATTTAGGCGCTATTTTTAACTTAAATCTAAACTTCAAGGCGACTTAAAAGGTAGATAATTCTAATAATTTAGACTTTAGAGGTAGCCGAAACGTAAGGAGTTAACTTCTCCAGTAGCTGATTTGCCGAGTACCCGAGATTGCATTATCGATAGTTCTGCACAAACTGCGTTACTAGAATTATCAGTCTGCTAAGGATTGCCATAATTAGCTAAATTCTCGCTGATCGATCGCAAAGTCTTTAGATAGTCAAAGAAGAATCACTAGTGATGAATAGGTATAAGGTCAAGATAAACATTGCTGTCTAATTTCTCATGTATTTATCCATTGTTAATTGCTCTTCGCTACTTGAAACTGAGGTTAGGCGTATTCCATAAAGCGGGAAATTAAGCGGTCAACCTTTGTGTATCAATAGAGACATATTAAAAAAGCTCTGCGACAAAGCCCAGAGCTGTGTATCGTACCCTTGAGAATTCAAATCAGGGGACGATGAACCCAATTATGCGTCAACGTAGCCAAAAAGTCTTCCAAGCAACCCAAGAGAATTTAATGCAGGGGATACAAGCCATTGCTTCAATCACAGGAGTGCCGAAAAGCAGTGTACAGCGCCATCAACAAGCCATCGTGCGCCGCAACCAGCACCCCGAATCTCAATGGTGGGAAACCGAAGCCGGAAGCGCCTGGTTGAAGCGGTTGGTCTGCGGAATCAGCTTCTTCTTTGGCGTCAAACATGGCATCGGTGTAGGAGAACTCTCCCAATTTTTGAAAGCGATGCGATTAGAACTGCATGTGGGGTGTTCTCCCAGCTCATTGGCCAACTTGCAACAAGATGTGAAGGCGACTATTGAAACCTATAAAGCAGCCCAGGCGAAGCATTGTCAACCGATTCAGGGGCAAGGGATTTGCGTGGGCTCCGATGAAGTATTCTTTGGTCTGCCGGTGTTGGTGTTGGCAGAGCTGGCGAGTGGCTATCTACTGACGGAGGTTGAATGTGAAAACCGCACCTATGACACCTGGAAGGAACAGATTCAACCTTGGTGGGAACAGGCTGGATGGCAATGCCATTTCATGGTGAGTGACGGCGCTAAAGCGCTGATTAAGTTAGCCGTCGATGGTCTCGGTTGTGTCAGTGTACCTGATCTGTTTCATGCTCTGCGGGCCTTGGCTCAACCGATTGGCAGCGTCATCGGTCGGCAGAACGCTCACTTAGCCAAACAGTCGCAAAGCCTGAGGGAGAAAATTGCCACCACGTCCCATCCGTCTAAACGGGAGGATCTAGAACAATCCTTAGCGGTTCTAACCGCAGCGCAAACGACCTTAGTCCAAGACCAAAAGCTTTATCATGAGGCGATTGAGACCCTCACTTTAGCGATTCATCCCTTTAAGCTAAGCACTCAGGAATGGCAATTGTTTACCCCGCTTAACGAACAACTCACCGCTCCCTTGGAACAGTTGCGCCAGTTGGGGCAAAGCTATGGGGGAGCCAAAGCAACTCAGGCCATTGTCCGCTTTGAAAAACAGATTCCAGAGATTACTCAAGGGATCCATGCCTGGTGGCGATGGACAACTCAAGCACTCAGGCAGGAAACGGATTCGCTGGAAATTCAGAACTGGCTACTGACGGTCCTATTACCTTGGGTTTACTGGCTTCAGCAAGCTGACAAAACCCAACATCCCCAATTGAAAGCTCGCTACCAGAAAGCCTCTGAGGATGCAGCCCAGCGACTGCTCTCCAACCCCCTTACCCAATCTCTCCCAGCTCAGGAACGTCAGGTTTGGATTGAATGGGCCAGGTGGATGGCCCATAATTATCAACGCACCTCGTCGGCAATCGAGGGACGCAATGGCTATCTGACTCGTCTGCATCATTCAGGTCGGGGGTTTTCTCAACAGACCTTGAAGGTGCTCACCATCATCCACAATTTCCATCTTAAACGTCCCGATGGCACGACTGCCGCTCAGCGCTTATTTAACTATGAATTTCCTGATCTCTTTGAATGGATTGTAGACCATATGAGTGATCTTCCCCTGGCCCGTCGGTCGTCAAAATCACAAAGGTCGGCCCCCTTTTACTTAGAGGGTTTCCCGGCTTAAATTCTACGCCCTCCCATATGCAAATACCTTAATGAGCCTCCGCCGCCTAAGCCATAAGGTTGAGACTGTCTAGGATTTGTACCGAATACCCCTAAAGCCTGTGTGTCATCCACAATGAGCATGCCGTTATAGGGCCGCACACAGTCTAAATAGTCTTGTAAAGGCGCCAACTCACCGCAATGGGGACACCAGCCATCTGTCACCACCAAGGGTCTTTGTCCAGGTTGAAGGCGGGCTCTTAAAGCTCTGCTTAAATTATCAACTTGATGATGCTTAAATTTGATCACTTCATTGCCATTGAAAGCAAATCGGACGAGTCCCCATTGGGCAATCGGATAGGCTCCAGAATCCATCAAAGCAAGGAAATTGTTCTTTCCTAAAATGCCAAATAAATCCCAACATAAATGCAAGGTGGATTGGGAGATGACACCATCTTCAAGTCCTTGGAGGGCTGCTATTTTTCTCCCTAATTCAATATGATCTTTAGGGCTGAAGAGTGCGGCGGGTTTCCCCGTTGTTAAGCGTCGCCAAGGTTTGAGCGACTGGCTGTGATGTTGAATTCCCAGATAGAGAGAAGAGGTAAAATCCAGCATGGCCATACGGGGAAGTCTGGGCGATCGCTCCAAATCTTCGCACACATTTCCAAGAATGAACGACTGCAGCGAATAGCTAGGGGAAAGGCCGCCCACTCACTCGAGTCACAGAGGTGCAAAAATCACGGGTGCTCACTCAATTGAAATATGACAGTTTGCATGTTCTTTAGCTAGGGAGTGTCTGGCTTAAACCCTTGGGATATTTGGTGAATCCAGCCGATGTATCGGGTATGCACAGCTTCAAATTGAGCGAACGTCAGCCAAGCATCCACACTCTCTGCCGCATAGACTTTGGAATAGGGTTCTCTGAAGAGTTTGATCAACCAGTCTGTGTGACGCAAAATTTTTTGACTTCCATCCAGCACAATTATCTGCCCCCCGGGTTGAAGTAGGCGAAAGCTCTCTGCCAAAATCAATTGAGCAATGCTAGGGGGTGTTTCATGCAAGACCATGGAGAGCGTGACTAAATCAAAAGACCCCTCCTCTAAACCCGTGGCTTCCGCCAGTCCATGGCGCCATTGAATCGGTAACCCCACTTGCTGTGCCTTATGCTCGGCCATTGTGAGCATGTAAGGAGACAAATCCAAGCCCATGACCAGCGCCGCTGGAAGTGATTGCTTTAACATTAGCGTCGTTGAACCGGTGCCACACCCGAGATCGAGAATCCGCTTAGGTTGACCTTGAATGGCGTTAATTAACTGCTGACGGATCCAGGTTTCACTTGGGGGGCAGGCAAGGGCGGTGATAGCGTCGTAGGTGACTGCCGCGACGGAAGTCAGATATCCGCCTTCAATGCCGTGAAAATTTTGATGGCTGTAATAGGTGGGATAAATTAGGTCGGCCTGTTGGAAGCGATCGCAGGCCTGTCGCCAATCGACCGTGTCGTATAAACGCTGATTTTCTTGACCAATGAGGGCGCGAACCAACGATTTAAGGAAAAGCGTCCAAATTGGATTCCGACTGATTTCCAATGCGAGGTGTTTCTAACATCTGAAGAATACTATCATTTTCATTAAACTTGCTGCAGTCACGCACGCACCTTTGGACGGAAACATACCTGGTTGTCTCTGCGGTAGATGGTGAAACTGCGGTAGATAGTGAAACTAGTATCTGTACGCAACTCTTGTGTGGTTAATATCAAATACCTGAACCCTATGCAAAAAAAGGTTTTCGCCCTGATTAAGGTTTTGTCTATCGTATTGATCTCCGGCGCCATTGGATTGGAAGGCTGGAATATTTACGCTCGATTACATCACGGCGCTTTGCCCAGCCGTCTTAATTTTGCGTTTTGGTTTGGAAGTTTTGCGCTGTCGATTCATGCGATTGAGGGGATCATTGCGGCGGCTTATGCGCCTTCAAGGCAAAAACCGCCCCTGCAATACGGAATTTATACTCTTTTTGTCGGAACGGTGGGTTTGTTTGAGCTGTTTGATTCGGAAACTAATCAAACAACGCTAATGTAACGACCTATGAACCCTTTCAGGGACGGCCCTTCAGTTCTTTACAATAGGGTTAGACAAGGCTCAGCCTAGAACTCAATTCACGTCAGCTTATAACCTGTATGTCAAAAAATGTCGCCGATGTCATGAGCCGCGATCTGAAAACGGTCCGGCCTAAAACTCCCCTCCAGGAAGCCATTCAGATCCTGGCGGATCATCGGATTAGTGGGTTGCCTGTTGTGGATGACGTCGGAAAACTGGTAGGCGTGCTCTCAGAAAGCGACCTGATGTGGCAAGAGATGGGGGCCACGCCCCCTGCTTACGTGATGCTGCTGGACAGTGTCATTTATCTCAAAAATCCGCTTAGTTACGAGAAAGAATTACATAAAGCCCTAGGTCAAACCGTTGGCGACTTGATGACATCTGAGGTGGTGACCGTCAGTCCAGATAAGCCGCTTTCTGAGGCGGCTCGCCTAATGTATGAGAAACATGTGCGCAGGTTGCCTGTAATTGATAAATCTAAACAGGTTGTGGGTATTCTTACTCGGGGCGATATTGTTCGGGAAATGGCTACGGGACAGGGCTAGAGCTGTAATGAAGCTGGGAAAGCTCGTAGTTAAGGCGATGATGGACTTAGAAATCTATATTGGATTCTATTTTTTGACGCCTGGAAGTTTTCCCAGAGATAATTCTCTACTTTGGTCGATATTGTCTAGGAACTCATTTCTGGGGCATGTAATAATCCGTGGAAATTGCTAGACGATAAGTAGACGAAGTCTGTTCCTGAGATTAGAAATATTCAGCCTTTCTTTATCGTTTAATTAAAAAATCAGATATTCAACATATTGATTTTTTCGAAAGGTTTTTTTAAGGAATTGCTTTTATCAAGCATATTTTGTTTGATCTACATAATTAAATTCAGATCTAAAAATAAGGTGAATCTCTGCAACCCTTGTATATGGAGGATTTTCCCAAGGTCTAAATTTCAATTTAGATTGGGTTGTTAACGATCAAAGCATGGCAAAACTTCCTACGGAGAACCTAGCCCAACCCATAGGATGTTTTGAACTCCTGGAATTTTGGAGTATTCTTATAGTAAGAAAAGGGCAACATTTAATAAGAAATCATCTATAAGGCTTTTCCTGGAAATCGAACTACGTATTTATGACTATTTTATGATGAGCTAATTACCTCGCCTGACTTTGGAGCAAATGCTTCTCTGGCTAATCTGATATATTTGAAGAAGAAGAAGGTTTCGTATTGCGTTTCAGTCTTCTACGCCAGAATTAGTTGGTTGCTTTGACCTATTTGTGACGATAGAGTTTCAATTTAGGGAGGTCTTCGAGAATTAGCGGAATCTCAATACCTGAAGGAGTTGCAGAAACGTTTGCTAGTTCGTCAGCTTAACACTGTGGGGGTTTTTAGTGATAGCGATTTCACCACCTTCTGCAGAAGATCATAAGTGGGGTAGTTTGAGTTTCGCTTCCACACTGTATCTGTATCCTATACTTGATCTGCTTTTGGTGAGAGTTCCATCGCAATGGCGACCGGAACTACGCTTAGGTCTGCAGGAAGCTTTGGTCAATGCTGCAAAGCATGGCAATAATCTCGATCCGACTAAGGATATTTCAGTGCGGTTCTTAGTTGAGGAGGATCGTTATTGGTGGATAATTTCAGATCAAGGCGGGGGGTTTGACTATACCTGCGGCTGCCAGTCTAAATGCGATCCTGATATTGGTCAAGATATAGAAGAATGTGGTCGAGGCCTGTATATTCTTCATCAGATCTTTGATGAAGTGCGCTGGACGCGCGAGGGCGCCGAATTGCAGCTATGTAAACAATTTAACTGTTTGTCGCGTGCTCCTTTCCTGGTATGACGGGGTTTTGAAGATTCCATAGCGGCTGGATTTCCAATTTCAACGAGGTCCATATCATCAAGTTCGGTGTTTATGGGTGGGGCAGGGCGGCGCAGATATAGAGCGGTCGAGCCACCCAATGGCCTTTTGCAGTCTAGCGATCGCTTCCTCAGATTGTTCATTTAGCAGATAGACGAGAGCGGTCGCCATCTGTTCCTGGGCCCGAATTTTGCGGTTAGAATTGAGCCGATGCCAATCATTCGGCTGAATGGCGAGTCTTTCTGCTAGCGCTTTAGCCAGCTCAACGCTGCTAAATTGACTTAAAATTTCTTGGCTGGTTGGATCCGTCTGCTGAATTTCTTGGGGGCCAGCCTGAGTTGAGGAAGTAGAATTTGTCATGCGACTTTCCGCCATTTATCCGATGGGTGGGTTTTCAGGTTACTTCTACTTTACCTACTGTACATCGTTGTTCTATCTATGAAACCGCCTAAAGGCTCAGGGCGTTTGCCTGCGGACGCCTTTCCTGAGGATCCCTTGAGCGATCGCCAGTCAGACTCAAAACGGCCTTCAGATCGGCAAGAATTTGAAATCGCCCTGAGGGAAGCGACGAAATCCCTCAAAGCGGTGAAGGAGCGGTATGTTGAAATTAGGCGGGCTCAACATCAACAGAAGAGCTTGCGAGAACGCTTGCAGCACGAGGATCTGCCCCTTTCTGAGGTGAAAGCAATCAAGCATCGATTGGAGGAACTAGAACTCTCTCTGGAAAGTCGTCTCCTTTCGTGGCGTCATTTTCAACAACCCTTTTGGCAAGCCATTCGCTTCGGCGGATTGGGCGTTATCATAGGCTGGATATTGCGGGGATGTACATAAGGGAGTTGCGTCAAAAGAAAGTCCCAGAAAAAGGCAGTGGATGGGTAGATGGGTGGATGGGTAGATGAGATGTTATTTGTCAGCAGATCCCTAAATTCTGGCCTATGTCATATCTCCGAACTGCAGACGGCGTCGCCTAAAGCCCAAAATCCACCTGATCCAATTCCAAATCCCCTCCCCCACCCCAAAATCTAAAATCTAAAATCCAAACTCCAAAATCAACATGGCCCGACGCATTAAAGACATTCTCAAAACTGGACAACCCAATGAGCAGATTGTGACGCAAGGTTGGGTGCGGACGAAGCGAGAATCGAAGGGATTCACCTTCGTTGAGCTGAATGATGGCTCGTCCATGGTGGGGCTCCAGGTGGTGTTGAATGAGGATGTTCCTAACTATTCTGATACCCTCAAGCGCTTAACGACGGGGTCCTCAGTAGAGGTTGCCGGACTGCTGGTGGAGTCTCCAGGAAAGGGGCAACGGGTTGAGCTGCAGGCCAAAACCGTGCAAATTTATGGAGAGTCGGACTCAGAAACCTATCCGCTCCAGAAAAAACGCCATACCTTCGAATACTTACGCACGATTGGCCATCTGCGATCGCGCACCAATACCCTCGGAGCCGTTTTTCGGGTCCGTAACGCCTGCGCCCGCGCCATCCATTCCTTTTTCCAGGAACGGGAATTTCTCTGGATCCATACCCCTATCATTACCGCCAGTGATTGTGAAGGGGCGGGGGAAATGTTCGCCGTCACCAATTTGGATGTGGGGCAGCCGCCGAGGACAGAAGACAATTCGGTGGACTATAGCCAAGACTTTTTCGGCAAACCGGCTTTCTTGACAGTTAGCGGTCAACTGGAAGTCGAGAGCATGGCAATGGCCTTCAAAAACGTCTACACCTTCGGCCCCACCTTTAGAGCAGAGAATTCCAATACCTCCCGTCACCTGGCGGAGTTTTGGATGGTGGAGCCAGAAGTGGCTTTCTGCGACCTGGAAGGCAATATGGATTTGGCTGAGGATTTCCTAAAATATCTCTTCAAATATGTGCTGAAGGCCTGCCCAGAAGACATGGCGTTTTTCAATAAGCGGATTGACGATTCAGTGTTGGCGACTGCAGACAATATTATCAATAGTGATTTTGAGCGAATTACTTATACCGACGCCATTGCCTTGCTGGAGAAAGCCGACCGCAAGTTTGACTATCCCGTTTCCTGGGGGTTAGATCTGCAGTCAGAGCATGAACGGTATCTAGCGGAAGAGTACTTTAAGAAGCCCGTCATCGTGATGGATTACCCCACTGAAATTAAAGCGTTCTATATGCGGTTGAATGATGGCGGGAAGACGGTGGCGGCGATGGATGTGTTAGCGCCCAAAGTTGGCGAGATCATTGGCGGGTCGCAGCGGGAAGAGCGGCTAGACCTCCTCGAACGACGCATCCAGGAAGCCGGGTTAGACATTGCCGATTACTGGTGGTACCTTGATTTACGCCGCTATGGCACCGTTCCCCATGCAGGCTTCGGCCTTGGGTTTGAGCGCTTGGTGCAGTTTATGACCGGCATGGCCAATATCCGAGATGTCATTCCCTTCCCTCGGACGCCTGAAAATATTGAGTTTTGAGCGGTAATTGATGCATGAAGCAACGGATGTTTCTGGAGACAAACCTCTTATCACAGTTTTTGATTGTGGCCTTGTAGTCAGCGGCGCCGGGTATGATTGTAGGGGTATTCGCTAAGGCGCATCCTAGTTCTGGGTTTTGAGATTTTGTCAAGTTGGATGGATTTACGGATTAGGCGTTAGGCCGAGCTGAACTCTCAATCGTTCATCATAGGTTGCTGTTTTCCAGTTACGGGCTGATTTGACTTGCTCAATTGTCAAACCTTTGGCATTGCTGAGGTTTGCATTACTGAGGTCAGTATCTCGAAAACAGCAATTAGTTACATCTGCATTAATCAGTTTGGCTTGGGTCAGGTTTGTCTCGCTGAGATTGGCTTGTTTGAGATTAGCCTCACTGAGGTCACTGTGGTAAAAGTTGGCGCGCATTAAATTAGCGCCGAAAAAGTTAGCCTGACCAAAATGCGATTTGTGAAATTGGGCTCCTCGGAAATCGTCTTGCATAAAGGAGCATTTTCTGAAATCGCAGCGTTGCAAGTAGATGGGACTTTCGGGCGGCTGTCGCGTTCCCAGTACAATAATGGCAGGGGTAATGTCTTTGGAGGCCTTTGGCTTCTCTGGCAGCTCATCCCAGGCTTGAAAATTTAGCTGGTCGCGAATGAAGGCGGCTAGGATTTCCATGACGGTCCAGTAGTCCCGAGGGGAATCTTGGGCTATACGTTCAAGAGAATAGATCCCGCCGATGCGAACGGCGGTTTGTTCGTGGCCAAGTTGTTCAACTGCGACAGAAAAACGCTCGGTAATATTGTGCTCTTGGGAAGCGGCAAGCTGCCGACGGGAGAGCACTATATTCCAAAAGATGGCGATGCCCCCGACGATAGTGGCGACGGTTTGAATCAGGGTAATGCCGATTTGAGAGCGTTCTTGGGGGGCAATGTTCTGCCAGTTTTGGTATATATCAATGCTGATGGGAATGCCAATACCGACGGCGAAAATGATCCCTAGGGCAAAGACCGCTGGCCCTATCCAGGGCGCTAAGGTTTGGTTAAAACTCTTGAACCGGTTGATGTCTGACGCCTTGTGTTTCATAAACACCGATCCCTATTTCAGGCAAGCCCCATCCACTATATCTTGCTCAAATATTGCGCTCCAAACTTGAATAAGGAGATCTCTAGGAATAATTAATATACTGCTGTAGGTTGGTGTCGAGGTACGAGACCCAACGATCTCAATATCTCTGGGCCGTTGGGTTTCACTCTATTCAACCCAACCTACACAATTGATTTTCCTTGGTAGTTTCTTGCTCAGAAATCACTTTGGACTTTTGTCGGTTTGTTAGGCAAAACTTGTGTGCTATCTTAAGTCTCTTCTGGGTCAATACCCAGTGCCCGCAGCCGTTCTGCTAGCCGCTCCGCCCGCTGGCGTTCTTTGGCTACCTGCTCGTGATCGGTCGGAATCCAATTTCCGTCAGCATCTTGCCAGCGCAGCCACAGTCCTTCGACGCCTTGATATTGGCCTTGCCAGACTGCTAGGCCGAGGTCCAGTTCTTCAAACCAGTAGCGTTGCTCTGGTAGCGAAAGCGGCTGGTAGCGAGTGCCGACGAGTTGGAATAGCCGAAACTGATTTTCGTAGCGGTCAAACGTTGCGTAGTAGGGGATGCGCAATATCTGTTCATAGACCTGCCACTTAGTTGGCGGTTGGTTGACCTCTCGCAAAGTCTGCCCCAAATCTTCTTCTTCTGTGTCAGGGGACAGAAGCTCTACCACCAAAAACGGATCAACCCCTTCTTGCCAGACCACATAACTCCAGCGTAGGTCGCCTTGCTGCTGGGCGCGCTCGACTCCTAGAACGAGGAACCAATCTGGCCGCTTATGCCAGCCTGGATGTCGACCATCGTAATACAGGTTTAGGTCGGTTCCGATAAATACTTGGTCGGCTGGATAGGTTGTGGGCTGGCAAGTTTCTCGCAATAGCTGGGGCTGAAAGTCATGGAACTCGTCAGGCAAACCGGGCTCCTCAGGATACTCGCTGGGGAGATCATACATGGTGGGGAGGGTGTCTTTGGGCGGTAGGGGCTGCTGAGGCGTCTGCATGACTCGTTTCTGCGCTACTGCTAATAGGGCTCCAATTTAAAGCGAGACAATCAAGTAGAGATAGGAATACAGAAGTCAGAATACAGAAGTCAGTCAAGAACTGGATTCTGTCTCCTGTCTCCTGAATTCTTGCCTCGTCAGCATGTCCCGGCTTAAGTTTATACCTTTGCTAATAATGATAGCGGCAGGAAATAATGGTTAAATACGCGTCGTCTACGGCATGAACAAGACGATGGGTATCGTCAATTCGACGCGACCAAAAGCCGGATAGATTTTCTTTGAGCGGTTCAGGTTTACCAATGCCCTCGAAGGGACTATTTTTAGTTTCTTTGATCAGTTGGTTAATTCTTTTCAGGGTCTTTTTATCTTGACTTTGCCAATAGATATAGTCTTGCCAAGCTTCATCAGTCCAGGCCAATTTTCGATTACTCATCTAGTAAGTGGCGTTCTGTGACCTGACCTTGTTTGTATTGGGCGATGGATCGCTCTAAATGAGCGGCATTGGCTGGAGACTTTAACAAATAGACCGTTTCGAGCAGACTATTAAAATACTCAAGGGACATCACGACGGCATCTTCAGCGTCTCGCCTGGTAATGACGGTGTAGTCAGCATCATTCACTACCTGATCTAAGATGGCTTTGAGCTTGTTTCTTGCTTCGCTGAAGGTGACGACTCTCATTGGTTAGACTTGTCTTATTACTTGTACAAGTATAGCGTGGTGAGATCAGCCATCATCAGGATCGCTCTTTGCCCCGCGATCGCAGATTGATTCTAATTCCTGGCGCTCCATGGAATTGAGATGGTTTCCGCGATCTCATCTTTTGGTCATTCCCTTCGGATATCTGCCAAACGATCTTCAAGAATTAATTGAACTGTGCTTTTTAGATTTTCTTTAGCTTCCTCAAGAGGTTCGCCTTGACCATTGGCGCAAGGGATTTGAGGATAAATGGCTCAGTATCCTCCTTAGAATTTCAATAAACCTCATCATGGGAACCAATATTCAATAGAACTACTACTTCTTCATCAGTTTCAGGGTCTTTTTCAATAGAAAAAATGATTCGACAGTCGTATCCACAGGAACAAGCGCGCAGACCATCGAATTCACCTTTCAGGCGATGAGTAGCAAGATTTTGGGCAAATAAATCTGTTTCCATTTGCCGTAAAGTCTCTTCAATTTGAACACTTAAGCGCTTGTCACGCTTGACAAATTTTCGCGGCGATCGCTTAAATCGAGAGGTGAGAACCAGTTTTCGCATTACGGTTCAGTAGTGTTCAAATATGTCCTTAATTCGGCGATCGCTTCATTTGCAGTCTGAGTTTTGAGCTTTCCAGAGCGAAATTCGGCTAGGGCTTCCTGTGAGGTTCTGGCTAATTCTTGACGATGTGCATCTGCGGCGCGACGTTGCACGATATCAATCAAAAGCTCTTGCTGGTCTAGTGGCAATTCAGCGACCATATCGAGAACTTGCTCGAAAGTGTTCATAATTATCGATGACTTAGCATGTAAGGTGATTACAATTGAAGGCTGTATTAGTGGATTGTACCTAAATTCTTAATTTGGCGAATTTTTGCAACTTTGTCCGAACCGTGATTGCTTCCTGCAGGTAGAGATCGCATGCTATTGCTTTGTCTATCCTAGTAGTTCATTAGGCTCAATTAGTGGGTAAAGCAAACCTGTAAAGGTTTGAAATCAAGTCAGCTGTGGTCATTTGCTTGCCCACACAATGAGCCTAGGCGCACTACTATGTACCTTGTTCGACGAGGCGCTTGAAATTCTCAAGCCAGCTCTGGAAGTCTGTCGTAAAGTTGTAGCCGCAGACAGTTTCCAGCGATCGCTCAGAAACGATATCCAGGATCCGCGACGCCCCCTGACGGGTTGCCTTTTGGGGGCCAAAAGGATTTAATCGCATGTCAGGTCCTGGCGGGAAGGCATAGTCACAAATAAACAGCACCTGTTTGTAGAGATAGATCGTGAAGCCCGGGGTGTGTCCCCCAATATGGAAGGCTTCGATGCCATGGTCGGTAAAATCCCCATCTGTCTTTTTATCTACAGGGAATCGTTGAACGAGGGGATGTTTGGCGTCGTTGGCGTTGAGATGAACAGTGGCGTTCCATAGCTGGCGATACTGGTTAGACGCGCCCATGAAATCCTTATGGGTAAAGTAGATCGCCTCGACTGGCGGTAAGTCTCGATTGAAGGCAGAGGGACAATCAATCCAGACGGCTGCGCCATCGTCCGTTTCGATTCGATAAGCGGCATGCTCGAAGCCCAGATGCGGCGCGGAAATTAACTGGGTGACGTAGTCATTGACCCGGTGGGGGGTGACGCGATAGGTTTGTTCAGTTTCATCCCAAGTCAGGAAGGTATCGTGGCGCGCGCCGCAGAATGGACAAACATCGGGCATTTCGCCGATCATGTTATAGCCGCATACGGTACAAACCCACTGTGGGGTGGTTGGGATCGCGTCCATCGGTTTACTTTCTACAGTCATCGTTTGAACCTCCGACTTGCTTTATAAAGATTTTTCTTTATAAAGATAAGACTAATTAAATCCGACGGACTTTGTCAAGATTTTTCTTTATTTTCTTGTCAAGCAATTTTGCATAAACATGACCAGTCCGATTGGCGAGACTCAACCTCGACGCAACCAGGACAAAACCAGCGTGAAGAGAGTCGCGCCAATCACCGACCAGATGATTGGAAAAGACTGGCCTCCGATTTGCACCGCTAACAACATAGGTAAGCTCAGCTCACGGGCAATGAAAATGCCTAAGTAGGCTCCGATAAACCCCACGACAATAGCGGTTACCCAACCGCCTGTGCGGTATCTGGCTAATGATTGTCCAATTCTGCCGCAGATGGCGGCGACCACGAGCAAACACAAGAATTCAAGGAATCCCATTGGTATCCCTCCATCTATCCCTCATTCCGATCAATCGCCCCCATCAGTTTCAACGCAGTCCTTTGTCCCGCTGTCAGGCCGACAGCGTCTGTAATATCCATCCCGCCACAAACCCGCTCATCGATCACGTGTAGACAGTCACCCGTTTTAACATCCCAAAGTTGAATGTTTCCGTCAGTGCTGTTGCTGGAGGCGAGGGTGTTTCCATCGGGGCTAAAAGCTACGTTCCAAACCCTATCCCTCTGAGCTTCTAGGGTACGGATACACTCGCCCGAGTCGCTCGCCCACAGCTTGATTGTCTTGTCCTCACTGCCAGAGGCGAGGGTGTTTCCATCGGGGCTAAAGGCTACACACCCAATCGTACTCCCATGCCCTTCCAGTGTGCAGATACACTCGCCCGAGTCGCTCGCCCACAGCTTGAGTGTCTTGTCAGCACTGCTGGAGGCGAGGGTGTTTCCATTGAGGTTAAATACCACTGACCAAACCTTATCCCCATGCCCTTCTAGGGTACGGATACACTCGCCCGAGTCGCTCGCCCACAGCTTGATTGTCTTGTCAGCACTGCCGGAGGCGAGGGTCTTTCTATTAGGGCTAAATACCACTGACCGAACCCTATCCCCATGCCCTTCTAGGGTACGGATACACTCGCCCGAGTCGGTTGCCCACAGCTTGATCGTATTGTCTTCACCGCCGGAGGCAAGGGTGTTTCCATCGGGGCTAAAGGCCACTGACCAAACCCTATTCCCATGCCCTTCTAGGGTACGGATACATTCGCCCGAGTCAGGTGCCCACAGCTTGATTGTCTTGCCATAACCGCCGGAGGCGAGGGTGTTTCCATCGGGGCTAAAGGCCACTGACCAAACCCAATGCCGATGCCCTTCGAGGGTGCGGATATACTCGCCCGAGTCGGTTGCCCACAGCTTGATTGTCCTGTCCTCACTGGCGGAGGCGAGGGTCTTTCCATTAGGGCTAAAGGCTACATACCCAACCCCACTCCCATTCCCTTCCAGGGTACGGATACATTCGCCCGAGTCGGTTGCCCACAGCTTGAGTCTCCTGTCATCACTGCCAGAGGCGAGGATCTTGCCATCGGGGCTAAAGGCCACTGACAGAACTGGACTCCGATGGCCTTCTAGAGCGTGGATATACTCGCCCGATTCAGGTGCCCACAGCTTGAGCGTCCTGTCATCACTGCCAGAGGCGAGGATCTTTCCATTGGGGCTAAAGGCCACTGATAGAACCGGACTCCGATGGCCTTCTAGGGTGCGGATACACTCACTCGATGGAGGTGCCCACAGCTTGATCGTCTTGTCGTCACTGCTGGAGGCAAGGGTCTTTCCATCGGG
>JASJDH010000543.1 GCA_030065175.1 Leptolyngbyaceae cyanobacterium MO_188.B28
AGAGATCAAGAACTTTTTATCGGAACAGGGGTTTTGCACCCTCAGTGACTGGGCGCTGTTGAACAAAGTGAGCGAAGGCGTCATTGACCAGTTCCCTGAACGCGATCGCGCCCTCATCAACGCTTTCCATGCGGTTTACCGCCGAGACAGACGCCGCCAGCCCCAACACCGTGGACAGCGATGCGCCGATCCCACCGCTGCTCAATTGACAGAAATGATCCATCGGCTACAGGAAAGGGGACTAACCATCCCATTTCCAGAGCGACTGAACAATGACTTAAAAAGAATTGCCAGCCGGTTGCGCCAGTATGAGGTTTGGCATCGGAGCGGCGCTCCCTTGGCCGAATCCCTCGAAGGCTCTCAGCCGGATGCCGAAGGATATCGGCAATTCCCCGATCTGAAAACCGCCAATACCCTTGATGAGATTGCGCTGCAGGAAATGAAAGCTTTCTGTCGCCAGCAACTGGTGGAATGTTTAGATTGGGCGATTAAGCAAGGATTAGAAGACCATATTCAGAATCTGCGTCAGCGCCGCAATTATTCCGCCTTCGCCCCAAAAGTCATCCCCGCCCTGCGATTGCTTTATTGTCAGGGAAAATCCCAAGGAGAAATCGCCACTGACTTGGGGATGAACAATCAAACTCAAGTCAGTCGGGTTCTCAACCTCAAAACCTTGCTGAGCCAGGTGCGGCTGCGAACCGTGACTAAATTTTTGCAAGCCCTCTTAGAGCAGATTGATGATTTAGATTCAACCCGGCTATCCACCGATCCTGACTACTCCAGAAATTTAATGCATCAACTGGAGTTATTTGTCGATGCCGAAGTCTTTCAGGCGGCGGCGGCAGAGATTCGCACATCAAAGAATCGTTCCCTGGAAAGTATGTACGCCCAACGCTTACGCCGTTATATTTTGCAACATAGAAGGAATTAAACAGATGCTGAGTTCACCCTACGAAAATGATTTAAGGCTCTTGGAACCCGAAATTATTTCCTTAGAAGTGGGACGCTTTGAGCAAGCGACTCAGTTAAGCGACCCGATTATAGGGGAAGCTCGGCAATGGCAGACTTATCTAAACGCCCTAGCGCTTCTGGGGTTTACTCAGTGGATCCGAGAGCAAAGTGGAGCCATTGAAATCCGTCAGGAAGACTGCTCCCTCCTCCGCCCTCACTATGCCAATGTGCTCGACAGCGTCTGCAATCTTCGCGTGGGTCAGTTCAAGGTCTGTTTGGTAGCGGCGGAACACTTGCTGAATGAAGTGGTTGCAATCCCCAGGGCGGCCCTTGACTTACCCGAATTCACCGCCCATTTTTATGTCGTCATCGAAGTGCAAGAGGAACATGGACAGGCCTTGATTAGAGGCTACGGGCGCTACGACCAATTGATCGCTCATCGACAAGCCGTTGATTTACAGGCGGATCGAGACTGGAACTACCGATTTCCGCTGGATTTGTTTGATGCAGAACCGAATCACCTCTTATTCCATCTGCAGACGTTGCATCCCACCGCAATCCCCTTGCCAACAGCAACTGCATCCGCCATATCCGCACTGACTGCAACCCAATTACTCACCCTCTTAACTCGCTGGCGGCAGTCCCCTGAACAACACTTGTGGCGGACCCTGACCTGGGAGCAAGGCGTTACGTTGCTCCAAAGTACAGAATTGTTGGAATTGCTGTATCAATGGCGGCGATCGCCCACCCCTTCCCAATCCCTGCAAATTCGCATTACCGAAGTCTTTACCCTCTTAACCCAACAAGCCATCAACACAGCCCAGTGGATCCGCAATGAGTTGGATGAACTAGCTCAAAGTTTAGGTTGGTTCTCTGCTCAAATGGCGACATCTGGAGCCTTCGAGTTTCGAACTATTGATCGGTTCAGAGCCGCCATCGAAGAACTCAGATATCAAGGCATGGAAATTCCCACCCACTTAAGTCCGATGTATCAAGAGATTGAATGGGAAGGGGAACTGTTTCGACTCTGTGCAGCCACCTGGTCATTAGTGACCTCAGCTGCCGCACCCCAATGGGCCCTATTACTAATTCTAGGGACCCAAATGGGCAACCCTCTGCCGGATGGGTTGAAACTCCGTGTCGCCGATTTGAACCGCACCTTGTATGAAGAGCAATCAGAATTAGACACGGAAATGCTCTACGCTCGGGTAGACGCCCTACAAGGCGACAAGCTCATCGCTACAATTGTCGCCCCTAACGGAGAAGCTTTGGTTTCAGCGCCTTATCGCTTTGAAGTGAATCCCAGCTAAGTCAGGGCGAGCGCATATTGCCTCTGAGCTCATCAATTTTGAGCAGATCTTTATTTTTCAAAAACTTGATAAGGAATCCGGAAAATCGGAGCGGCGATTGGTAGAGCAATCCTGTATAGAGCCATCCGATTGAATGCGAACTTTAGCCCCCAACCTGTACTTTTCGCAGCATGGCTGCGGAACTGACGAGGACTGCTATCGCTCCAGAATTTATGACAAGATGAGATGCGAACCGTTTTTGAACTTAAGGTCTGGCATAAAGACGAACATTCCTGCTTCTTTTTGTTGCTTTGGGATAATCGCAAAAAGCAACTAACTGCAAGCCTGACCTATTCTCGAGATATCCAAAAGTGGTATCAGCGCTGGCGTCAGCGCTATTACAGATTTTACCGATTATCTTCCCCGGACGCTTTCAGCAACAGCGGACGACTCAATCCGGGATCAGGCGATCCTGGACATGATCTGATGGAAGCGGAAAAGGAGCTTGTCCAAGCCTTTCAACGCTGGTTAGGAGAAGGGGAAGTTCGCACTATCCAGCAGCACATTCAAGATGAGTTTGTTCGGACCACCCAATTCGCCTCGGAGTCAGACCAGGAATCGGGAGGTCAGCCAGGAGTCGATATTTATTTAGCCTGTGATTCTGATGAGATGGCGCGGCTGCCTTGGGAAGCTTGGCCGCTGGCGCCTGAGTTTGTTTCTCCAGGCGCCGTCCGAATCGTTCGGACCGCCATGAATGAACCGGAGGGACATCATCCCCCTAAGTCCTCCAACCGACGCGGCAAGGCTCGTATCCTGGCAATTTTGGGGGATGATCCGAGACTGCCGCTGCAGGAAGACTGGAAGGCGGTGCGATCGCTCAAAGCAATTGCTAAAGTTCAACGCTTCACCTGGCAACCGGAAGACACTGTCGCCGCCATTAAACAAAAATTCGCCGCCGCCATTTGTGATGACCAGGGCTGGGATGTCTTATTTTTCGCTGGCCATAGTGATGAAACGACCGTAACCGGCGGACGAATAGCGATCGCGCCCCATATTTACCTCTCCATCAGCGAAATTGAAGATCACTTAACCCAAGCCAGAGAAAACGGATTACAGCTGGCCATTTTCAACTCCTGCAGCGGTCTCAGCATCGCCAACTCATTGGTGGATCTGGGCCTCCAGGTAGCCGTGATGCGCGAACCCATTCGCAACGACGTCGCCCAAAGTTTCCTTCAACCCCTCTGCCAGCAACTGGCCCAGCACACAGATATCCACACAGCTATTCTCACCGCCAGTCAACGCCTCCAATCCGCCGAAAAATTCGCCTACCCCTCGGCCCACCTAATCCCCTCATTTTTTAGTCCGTCTGGGATCGCCCCCTATAGAATCGCCCTGGTTGGTTGGAAACGGCGGCTTAGAAAGTGTATTCCCACCCGAAAGTGGTTGCCGACTAAGTTGGAGGCAGCTACCCTCGGAATTCTTCTAGTGGTTAGTTCCCTAGGCTCTGTCCAGATTTCTTTATTAAATTGGCGCACCTTAGCCCAAGCTGGTTATCGTGATTTGACCAATCAATTGCCATCCAACGCATTTCCATCCGTTCTGATACTCGCTATCGACCAGGAATCAATTAATCAGGAAAACCATAATCGGTCTAACACAAACCTTGACCCGATGAAAATCTGGCCGATGGATCGGGCATACCTCGCCAAACTCATCAAAAAACTCTCAGCCCTAGAAGCTAGAGTAATTGGCATTGATTATTTTCTGAATACAGGCCAACCTAATGAGGCTGAACTCACCCAAGCAATCCAAACTTCGATTGAAAAAAACAGCGCTTGGTATGTCTTCGTAGATAGTGAAGTGGATGATAAAGATCTTCGCCTTAGAGTCGCGAACCGTAATTGGAGTTTACGAGGACATAGCGGTTTTTATGAATGGGATGTGGAACTCCCAGTAGATCCAACCTGCGACCTCCTTTGCCCGTTTGCATACATGCTGACGACAGCAAAAATATTAAGCCGACAATCTAATGCGCCTCAACCCGTATTACACAGTCAAGCGGATTTTCAGACAGACATAAGTAATTATCTTCGAAATAAGAAAGAAATTAAGCAAAACCCTAAAATCAATGACTTAATGACTCAATCAAATTTGCCCTTTTGGATGGGCTCTGTCATTGACTTTTCCATCCCCCCAAAACTGACTTATCAGTCTATCCCCGCCCACAAGTTTCTTAACACTCAACCTTTCTCTACACTTGAGGAGCAAATTGTAATCATTGCATCAGACGGATACGAAGAAGCCGAAGACAAATTCCCAATACCGCCAGCAATTGACTATTGGAGGCGTTCAAATCGTCGGAAAGCAGACACCCCAAAAGAGCATCGTCAGTTCTTCACAGGTGGGGAAGCCCACGCCTACATGATTAACCAACTCATCTCATCACACCGAGTCGTGCAAATCGACACTTGGGCAATCATTTTCCTGGCGGCGCTTTTAGGGAAAGGCATGACTCTGGCAAAGCTGCAGCGGTCAAACAAGCAACAATATAACCTAGCCCTTTCGTTCATCAGCCTCACTATAGCTTATGCTTTCTTTGGATTGCAGATTTATATTTCAGCTTCGGTCTTAATACCTTGGCTTCTACCCTCAATTATATTTTGGACATACGCCATTAAAACCCTGAAAAAAAGAGTCTAGAGCGCGCGCTCCAGGCGGTTGTTAATCTTTCATTCGAGTTCACAGGATAGAGAATTTACAGACTAGCAATGGATAAAAAATGGTGTCCCTAATGTTGCTGTTTGCTCAATTTCAATCTCAAGTAGGAAGCCTAGAATCAGTCAGATTACTTTTCATATAAACTATGGAGCCAATTCCCATATTGAGAGCCGACAGTTCCCAAATCACATAGGCTTCAATCCTTTTTCAACTTAAATTCTTTCGAGCCATCTAGGGGCTAGCAATTACCTATACAAAATTCTAAGAAAATTCCTGAAAAATGGCGGATGCCGGTGTAGCAATCAGCAAGCGTTCATTTTCCCAGAGTGACAACTGAATAGTGCATAGGCTGACAGAGCTGACACCTATAGTTCTCTAGTGACAACACTCCAAGTAGCTACTTATTTTTTCATTGCCAGCAGTACTTTGAGTTGATGTTCCATTCCATTCTCTATTTGAGAACCGGAAGCATGGTTAGTTAACCCTATGGACTAGCCAACTTACTCATCACACTTGACATTGCTAAACAAAGAGGAGAATAGTTCATATGTTCTTTTCAATCGGCGCGCGTGACTTTGAGATGTCTAAAACTCAGTGGCAATTTAGGCTTGAGAAGATTTATTATTTCTTGAGTACTAGTCAACCAATTCCATCAATGAGAAAACCTCGGAGACAGGGGGGAACGAAAGAGGGAGGCAAACAAGAAAGACCAAAGGAACAATCAGGTTCGGGGCAACCAAATTCCAACAATAATCAATTCACAAGAAGGTTTTCTGACTTTGGCCGCTCGGTAGCCCTGCTTAGAGCTTGATATAAACGGGAAGGCAGACTCAGTCCCTCTTATAGGGCTTAGATGAAGCTAAATTCTCTAATTCAATTTCACCCAAATAATACGAGCGTTGATATTACGTCTGCGCTCGTATTTTTTTGGCGGATTCCCTTAAATGCTCACAAACAACCGGACAACTGCATAACCCTAGAGCGTTTACATCTATTACTAAATAACGCTGCACCGCAATAACACTGCACCGCAGTGGATGTCTGAATTCTAGGAGAAGTCCGCAAGATGGATACTTTCGCCAAAGCTCTCAAAGCCTTGAAAACTCAGGGGGAGCAGATAGATGGTGTTCTATTGCAAGGGGTGCTTGAAGGATTTATGGATGGGGTCTTAATTTTGAGCGTTAAAGGGGAGTTGGTGCACGCTAGCAATTACGCTTATCAAATTTTAGGAGAATTTACCCAGGACGACTCACAGGCCCAACTCATCAACCAAGAAATTGAACGGATTTGCCAGGCCGCAATTGACAGTTGCGAACTTTATCCTGACAACCCTGTCATTATTGAAGCTGAAATTAATAGAAATACCGCCGGCGTCCTGAGAATTCGGGCGCGATGGCTCCAACTTAACGAAAATGAGCAGCCTCTGATTCTGATTACCCTGGAAGATCAACACCGGACGATCCAGAGTTTGGTCATTACAGAAGCCAAACGCTATGGCCTCACCCCTCGTGAAGCAGAAATTTGGCTGCTGCGACGGGCAAATCGCACCTACAAGGAAATTGCAACTGAGTTATTCATCAGCCTAAATACCGTTAAAAAGCACTTAAAGAATATCCACAATAAGCTCAAATTTCACCAATTTAG
>JASJDH010000544.1 GCA_030065175.1 Leptolyngbyaceae cyanobacterium MO_188.B28
GTCAGGATACTTCAGGTATTTTAAGTAAGCCTTAGTGCTTGAATCTCTTGCATACATAGTATTTCAGTCATCCTTTACAAAAAATGACTACCAATTTTACTTCCTCAAACCCCGCAACCCATGCCAAAAGCTCCGGTTATCCGGCCTGACCAAGGCTATACCTTTGCAGATTACTTTAAGCTTAAATTTGAGCCAAGAGACATCCTGGCTTATTTCGAAGCCTCCCTGCAAAAGTGTTCCCTCACTTTTCCCACCTATTCAGGAGAATTGGATCGGCTTCAAGATTTGAAGCAGCGGATCGAAGAGAGTTTGCCTCGTCTGAGTCTGACCAGTGAAGCCGCCAGACGCGAATTTCTAATCGCCCCTGTGTTGGTGGATATTTTGCACTACACAGAGGCGACCTTGAGTGTGGAGTATCCTATTGTCGTCAACGAACAGCTCAAAGGATCGTTAGATTACTATTTGCAAAATAACGAAGACTTTGTCGTTATCGAGGCTAAGAATGAAGACCTAGAAAGGGGTTTTGTACAGCTAGCGATTGAATTAATTGCGCTGGATCAATGGATTGACTCAACCCAACCCATTCTCCAAGGTGCGGTTTCTACCGGAACCATCTGGCAATTTGGGCGGCTTGATCGCCAAACTCGGCAGGTAACCCAAGATCTGAACCTATATAGGGTTCCAGCAGATGTAGAAGCACTGTCGCGCATTTTGGTTGCCTTGCTCAAAGGAGAATGACAAAGTGCGTGAGCCAACACATCCAATATCTCTACTCCACAATATACATCCAGACGATCTGGGGCTTCAGTGAGAGGTCAGCCTCCATGGTCAGCTCCGCAGGCAGAGCCTGGGAACCAGGATATTTGTGCAAATTTTGGTTTGCCGGACCAATTATCTGCGCAAATTTACATCCTAAATCAGCCATTTAATCGTGCAAAATATAGTTTTTTGCACAATTAAATGGCCTTCTCCAACAAATCTGTTGCATCCTCCCGACTCAGCGGCGGTGCAAACAAATATCCCTGACCAAACTCACAACTCAGCGTACGTAACTGAGTCAATTGCTGCCTTGTCTCAATCCCCTCAGCTACTACATTGATGCCCAAATTATGGGCCAAATGCACCGCCGTCTGAACAATACTCAAATTGTGGGCGATATCCAGAGTCGCTTGGAGATTAGCTGGATTCGGATTCGACTCGCCAATGCCGCGAATGAACAAGCGATCGATCTTCAACGTGTCCACCGGAAAGCGATGGAGATAGCTAAGAGATGAATAGCCCGTGCCAAAATCATCAATCGCCAACTGAATCTGACGGGCTTTCAGTTGCTGAAGCAAATTCGTTGCTGATTCGGCATTTTCCATAATCACACTTTCCGTGATCTCCAGCTTTAAGTGACGGCCCTCCAACTCCGTCTCTTCCAAAATTCGATCGATCTGTTCAATCAAATCAGGTTGGGCGAATTGTTGCACCGATAGGTTGACGCTCATCTTCAAATAATCGCCGAGATGTCGGCGTTGCGAAGCGGGGTCAGCCTTAAATAAAATCTCCTTGCGCCACTGTTTGAGCTGCCGACACGCTTCCTCCAAAACCCACAAGCCAATATCCATAATCAACCCCGTTTCTTCTGCGATGGGGATGAACTTAGCGGGGGAAACAAATCCCTTTTCTGGATGGGGCCAGCGAATCAGCGCTTCAAATCCAGCAATCCTGCGGGTATTCAGCGACACAATGGGCTGATAGTGAAGCAGGAAATTCTGATTTTCCACCGCCCTGCGTAAGTCAGACTCTAACTGCCAGCGTTCTGAGGCCTGCTGGCGTATATCCGTGTCGAACACCTTATATTGAGCTTTCCCCAGCGCCTTGGCCCGATACATTGCGATGTCGGCGTCCCGCAGAATTTGTTGGGGTTTGTCATAGACGGCTGTGCCCAAGACAATGCCAATACTGGCGGTGATGTAAATCGATTTCTGGTCAATCAGGAACGGCGTTGTCAGGGCCTGCTGAATGGACTGAGCGATCTGTTCCGCCGCTTGAATATCCTCAATTGTTTCCAACAGACAGATGAATTCATCGCCGCTTAACCGCGTCAACGTAGAGTTCTTAGCGGGGACAATGGTCTTTAGGCGATCCGCCATGGCAATTAACAGTTGGTCCCCTACCCAATGGCCGAGGGAGTCATTCACATGCTTGACGCGATCGCAGTCGAGAAACAACACTGCAAACTGATAATCTGGCTGCTGTTTAGCACGGGCGATAGCCTCCCTCAGCCGATTCATCAACCAAGTCCGATTCGGCAGATCCGTTAGGGGATCATGCCAGGCCATATGCAGTAATTGCGCTTCGGATAAATTATCAGTGGACATCTTAGGGGTAGATTGACTGACATGTTGTTCCAGGTCGGCTCCAGAACTGGCAGGGGGCTTCAGATTGCCTGAATTGGGATCGACAACCCCGACCCAACTCAGAGATGATCTGGCTTGACTGCCATCCATTCGATTTCTCCTCCAGCTCCTAAGAGCACTAACCGTATTAATTAAATTGCCCAAATTAACCTCAATACTAGAAAAAAATAGATTGATTAACCTTTGGGTTTTGGATGGGTTTGACCCCTCTACCATACTCTTTCTGTAAAATTTTTGACCTTACGGGGGGAGCTTATTGCTGAATTGATACGTCACCATTCATGACAACTCAGTCTTTCCTCGGGGTGTGATGGAATTTTGAACCCTAGTCGGAGATCCCTATGCTTTCACCCACGCAATCCCCTCCATCAATCTCCCCTAGCCAAATGAACCTACTGCGGATTGTCACCGCAATGGCTTGGTCCGATGGCAGTTTAGATAGGGAAGAAGCGGCGCTGATTATAAACTTGTTAAGTAGCTTATTTGCCAAACATCCTTCCCAACAACAGGCGCTGCGTCGAGAGCTTCGGGATTATTTAATGCAAGATATTCCATTGGATGAACTCATTCCTAAACTACGCAACTCCGAAGAACGAGAGTTAGTCATGTGGCTAGGCTATGAAGTCATGCGCACCAGCGCCCGCAGTCCTGCAGAAGCTAATATCAACCAGGATGAGTTCAAAGCCTACCAAAAGCTGCTGCAACTGCTTGACCTATCCGCCGAAGACTCTCAATCCATTGAAACCACTGTTGCGGTTGAAGTTGGCTGCGTTTAGTCTAGGGTAACGCCCCTTACAAATGCGCTACAACTGTCAGGGGAAGATAGGTTTGGCGAGCCCCCATCCTTAAAATTCCTGACAATACGCCTCGATTAATCAGTATGCATAGGTTAATGGTCCATGGTTAAATCCCGCTTGTCCCTCTCTATTTCAGCAGTCCTACTGAGCCTTGGCTTTAGTGTTTTTTCAGCCAAGGCTCAAGATCAGATATATAGTCCGATTCCATTTCCTGAAAGCAATGAGATCACAGATACCCTTTCAGCAATGGATATTCCTACTGGGGCAGGGGGATACGCTCGCGATTACGTCACCCCGCTTAAAGCCGGGGATCAAATCGTAATTGATTTGATTTCTGAGGATTTTGACGCCGTCATCCGGCTGATTGCGCCCGATGGGTCTACATTTGCAGAAAATGATGACGGTCCAGATGGCACCACCAATGCTAAGCTTTCCGCCAGCATTAACGATTCTGGCGACTATATTCTGCGAGTAAGCCCCTATGAGAGAGGAATAGGCTCCTTTAATCTAAAAGTGACCCACCTGGACTAAAGGTTACGGAGTTGCATCAAAATAAAGTCCCAGTAGAAGGGGGTGGATGGGTGGATGGGTGGATGGGATGTGATCCCTTATACTGACCAAATTGGAGTCTCTGATTACACGCTAACCTTTTCGGACTCTACATTTTTGCCCAGAACGTAGCCCTCTTTGCGGCTCCGTAAACCGATGCGTTTAAGGAAAGCTCTGATTTGAGTCGGACTGCGCTTGACCCCTGTCAGGCGTTCAATCTCTGCTTGGGCTTCCCCCGATGTGCGCGGCGGGTGAAGCCGAAAGTGGGCTTTCAGCATATCAGCATAGGGGTTGAGTTCACTGGGCTGACCTTTATAGTTCAACTCTTTTAGCCCTTCAATTCCAGCTGCTTGATACTGTCGCAGATAAACGGTTAGGGTTGTTTTGCTGATGCCGCACAAGCGGCGAATCTCTTGGTGCGGCAGTCCTTTACTCTTGAGATAGAGCACTTCCATTTTCTTTCGAATCTGGGGATGGGGGTGATGGTAGCGTTCGTAGAAGAGTTGCTCAATATCGTCTTGGGTAAATTCGATGCGGATCATGGTTCACTGTCAAGGGTAGAAGCACATGTCATATGCCTAGAATAGCGAATCTGGTCTGCTTGAAAAAGTCCATCCTTCAGTCGTCTAGCCCCCCGAATAAATGAATCAGTGGACCTCGGCTAATCACGCCTTGGATTACCTTGCGCAGGCCGACCAAATTCCCCATCGCACCGAAGGGGAAGCCGTGGTGCTGGAGCAGCTCCCCAAGACAGTTAAGCGGATTCTAGATTTAGGAACGGGAAATGGTCGTTTGTTCGCATTGCTAAAAATTGATCGACCTGAGGCGGAAAGTATTGCTCTGGACTTTTCCGAAACTATGCTGGATGCAGCTAGAGTTCGCTTTGCCGATGATTCCACTGTGGCAGTGATTGGCCGCAATCTGGATGACGAACTGCCGGATTTGGGGCAGTTTGACGCCATTGTGTCGAGCTTCGCCATTCATCATCTGGAACATGGGCGTAAGCGATCGCTCTATGCCGAAATTTTCCGGCATTTGGAACCTGGCGGCGTTTTCTGCAATCTAGAACATGTGTCTTCCCCTACCCAACGCCTCCATGAACGGTTTCTATTGTCCATCGGTTACACCCCGGAAGCTGAAGACCCGTCCAATAAGCTTTTGGATGTAGAAACTCAGCTGCAGTGGCTGCGAGAAATTGGCTTTGACGATGTGGATTGTTATTGGAAATGGCTGGAAATGTCTCTCTTAATTGGTTTCAAGCCCCCTATATGACAGTCTATAAAGTGTCATCTAGACTTAAGCATAAAATTGACAAGCCAAGTTATCCTTTTAAATGTGTGAGGAGTGAGATAAGAAAAAGCGCCTGAGTCGAAACACGGCAAGACTTCAGGCGCTTTTTGTTTGACCCGATTTTTGTTTAGCGCTGAATTAATTTTTTTATACGCAATTTCGATCCCAAGCTCTGCCTGGGATTCCCCAGGGGAGGATCTACGTCCAATGGGGGATTAGCTATGTATATAGACATGAAATCTTTAAACAAGTTCCCCAGATAGAGCCTGGAAACCAAAGTTTATAAACTTTGCATTTAAAGCTTGTCATTTAACCGAAACAATCCGGTGGGGAAAGAATACAGGCCATGGCGCTACATTGGATAGACCTGTGACCAGGTTGTGAGCAAGAAAGTCAAAACGGCGGCGATCGCAAGCACCCCTTCAAGCACATTGCCCACCACCGACCCAATTACAATGGCAATGCTGACCTTTACCGCAAGCCAAGTCCGCGCTTTCACCTCCAGGTCTTTGCGGTAAAGGAATTCACCCAGAAAAGCGCCCAGTACAGCGCCCGCCAAAATGCCTAAAATCGGTCCGCCGACCGGCAGGGCGGGTAAAAGGCCCAAAAATCCAAGGATTAAGCCAACCACCGCGCCAATCTGCGCCCATTTGCTTGCTCCGACCCCCTTGGCGCTGACATAGGTGGCGATAAACCCAATTCCAGCGCTCAAAATCAGCACAATCCCTGCCACAATAAGCGCTAACCAAAGCCCTGAAAACCCGTTGGCGAATCCCCAAATCAGAACGGCGATCAAGATCAAGCTGCTGCCAGGTAAGGCCGGTACAAAGGCTCCCACCACCCCGGCCAGCATAACGGCGACCAGAATCCAGTAGAGAATAAATAGACTCATTACTCCATTTTAAGCAGCTAGATGTACATCAGCTTACCTGACAAAAATCCCTAGTCTGATGATATAAAAGGGAACACCCATGGGTCTGCATTGACTCAATCATCCATCCACTAGCAACCCGACAGACATGACGGCCTCTGAATTTAACTTTTTCCAGCACTGGTATCCGCTAACGCCAATCATTGATCTGCGGCCAGATTATCCTATCGCGATAACACTGCTGGGGGTGAAGATAGTGCTCTGGAAACCTCGTCATGCCGAGACCTATCGAGCCTTCCTCGATCGGTGTCCCCATCGCTTAGCTCCTCTGAGCGAAGGTCGGGTGGATGAACAGAGCGGCTATTTAATGTGCAGCTATCACGGTTGGCAGTTTGATGAGCAGGGTGTTTGCCAATCGTTACCCCAGGCGGAAGTCAACTTCCAACTCTCCAAGCAAACCCAACTATGCGCCACAGTCCTGCCTAGTCAAGTCGCCAATGATTTGTTTTGGGTATGGCCTGATCCCAACAGCGCCGATTTGGCCGCCCAAACCCCCTTGCCTCTGTCGCCTCAAGTGGATGCTAGCAAAGGCTTTGTGTGGGACTCTTATATGCGTGATCTGGAATACAATTGGCAAACCCTGGTGGAAAATGTCGTTGATCCAAGCCATGCGCCCTTTGCCCATCATGG
>JASJDH010000545.1 GCA_030065175.1 Leptolyngbyaceae cyanobacterium MO_188.B28
TGCTTGTTTGGGGTTAATTCAAGCTTATGGGAAGGCGGTCACCTGACGATTGCGCCACACTATCCACCATAGGGACATCCACTGCCTTTTACTGGGATTTTATTTTGCCGCAACTCCCTATAGAGGCAATCTTTTAGGCGTCACAATAGACCTAAGTTATCTAATGCATTCTGAGCGGCTTGCTTCTCGGCTTCCTGCTTTTTCCGACCTTTTCCTTGGCCATAAACCCGTTTGCTGACTTGCACCTCCGCCGTAAACTCTTTGGCGTGATCGGGACCCACTTCGTGGATGATGGCGTATACAGGAATTTCGCCGATAACCTCTAAGGCCCAGGCTTGAAACCGGCTTTTAAAGTTGACATTGGGGGCCGATACCGCCAATGTATCCACAACTGACTCAAACAGGGGTTCAATATAGTCGCGAACCACCTGAATATTTGAGTTGGCGTCCAAAAAATAGGCTCCGATCATGGCTTCAAAGGCGCTGCTGAGAAGTCTAGGGTTGGTTCTCCCTCCACTCCTCTCCACTCCTTTGCTCAGGCGCAAATGCTGACTCAGGTTGAGGGCAAGTGCAAATTTGCTGAGTTGTTTCTCATCCACAAGCGCCGCCCGTAGTGGTGTCAAATCCCCCTCGGGTTTATGGGGATAGCGCTTATAGAGCAACTCACCGCTGAGAAAGGTTAGGATAGCGTCGCCGAGAAATTCTAGTCGCTCATTATGCCCGCCCGCTTCGGGATATTCATTGGCGTAGGACTTATGGGTCATCGCTTGACGCCATAGTGAGGGACTGCGAAAAGTCGGAGGCTCAAACATTTGCAGATCCTATCTAATCGCCTTTGACCTGATCAGTCACCCACGCTACAACCCCATTCGCGAGAGCGGCGGCTAATTCTTGCTGAGCCTCAGAATCAGTAATCCACTCAAACTCATAGGGATTGATCATAAAGCCCAATTCCAACAAGATTGCTGGAGCCACGCTGGGCCGAGTCAGCGCTAGATTATTCCAGAAAACGCCATAGGATGGACGATCTAGAGTTTCCACCAGGTAGTTGTGTAAAAACACGGCTAAGTCGTGGGCTTGAGGATGGTACCAAAACATGCCGATGCCTGCAGTATTGAGGGCGTCGCCGTTATCGGGCAATGCATTGTAATGGATGCTGAGGGCCAAAGTTGGCTCAACCCGGTTAATGATATCGACCCGATCACGCGGATACAAGTCATCATCTGCCTCACGGGTCATGTAGACAGTGGCACCCCTTGCTTCTAACTCCTGGCGTAAGAGCTTGGAAACCATTAGTGTCACATCTTTCTCGGGATAGCCGGTGGGTCCCCGCGCTCCCAGGTCTTCTGAACTGCCATGGCCCGGATCCAGCAAAATAGACACGCCCTGTAAGGAAGAACGGCCAAGGCTCCTGACGGAAGGCGGATGGCGCAACGATAAGATCAGAGTGGCGCCTTCGTAGCGGAGTTTATAGCCCCACTGATGGTTGGATTTGAAGTGGAAGGTATATTCGGCTTTATCGGGTAAGAGGGGGCGCCAATCCATGCGCGAGATCGCGGGATCATCATTAAAGAAGATCGTATCGGTTTGGGGAACCGTGTTATGAAGGGTCAGGGTGAGCGTGCGGTCTTGTTGTTCAAGGGTGATCGGGACTGGGATCTGGAGGGGAAAGAGCACTTCAGTCCAACCCGGGACCTGGCGTGACCGGGCGCTGCGGATAATCGATCTGGGCGGTGTCGGACGATTGGAAATTTCAGTTTCACCGGCTCGAATCCAACCGCCATAATCTAATCGCAGCCAATCTCCTTCTCGTCCAGTGATAGCGGCGCGCACGCCTTTGGGAAGCGGGGTAATGCGAGAATAACTGGTGCTCGGTCCAGTCCGGGCGATGCCCGATTCCACGGTTACTTCGGCGATTTGGAACTGAGTGGGCGAAAGAATTTCAACTTGGCCAGGCCCCGGCTGCGTTAAGGTTTCTCCATTCAAAACGAGACGAAAGTTCGGCGTCCCCAAATTACCGGGAACTGAGGCCAAAGTGCAGCCTTCGTGCCGCACGGCTGAGGTTTCTACAAAGGGTTGATTTTGCTGGGTTAACACTGCGGAATTGGGCGGGAGCGCTATCGTTTCAGCCAGCGGCTGGAGGGGAATTGTCTCCCTGTCTAACTGAACAGAGACCTCACCCTCGGCTGAGGCGATCGCGCCGAAACAGATAGGCTCCCCGGGCATGCGCGCAATGTCCGCCGTTGGCGTTAAGGATTCCGCCCCAAACGCTAACCCCGTTGGCGACTCTGGCTGTACAGAAATCCGCGTTACCTGAATCGCCAATTCCTCTTCTCCTTGACGCAGGGTAAAGGTATTGGGGCCGATTTCCAAAGGATAGCTAGGGGCAAAGTGACCTGCGGGACTCCGCTGTTCAATCACCGCGCCATTGACCTCAACATCCATGGCTGGGGAGGCGGTGCCAATCAGAAAAATTTTCGCGGCGGCGGTTTGATGATCCGGCGGTGGATAAATCACCTTAAGGGACTGTTCAGCTTTTGCAGAAACCATTATCGCCAAGGCTCCAACAAAACCTAGAGGCGCCGAACAAGAGAAGACAGATAGACAAGATCTCATGCTTAGTATTGCAGTTAAGCCAGTCTCGGTTAGGATAGCATCGACATTGCCGATATGGGTCTCTGCCTCCCCATCCTCCCTTGCTCCCCCTACCTTCTCTAGGGTTGACTAAACTTCCAGATCAAACTGGAGATCAGATTAGTCAAGATGTGGGCCAGAATAGGAACCAATAAATTTCCGGTGACTAGGGCGCTGAAGCCTAATAGAAATCCCACCAGGGTGGCCCAAACGACGTAGGGCCATTGCTGTAAGCCGCTCAAATGCAATACGCCGAAGCATAAACTCGACACGACAATGCCGAATGGGTTCATGCCAATGGAAGGCAGCATGACGCCGCGAAAGAGTAATTCTTCGCTCAGACCAGGCAATAGCCCCATCCACATAATGTCTGGCCAAAGTAAAGGCTTAAGGACAAACTTAAGATAATAATCGGCGCTGCGTCGATAGGCTGGCCAAAGCTGATAGATAATGGCGCTGCATAGAGTGATGCCTAGCCCAAGGCCAACACCTATAAAAATGTCTTGACTGCTCCAACGCAACATTAGTAGCGATGTGGGCGCGAAGAACAGCCAAAGGCGAGCAACCAGCAATAGCACCAACGCAGTAACGCCCATCGCCGCCAGTATTTGGACGCGGGTTAATGATTCGGGTTGGGGGTCATTGGGAGACTGATTGTTCACGTTGAATTCAGAAATAATCCTTCATATTCTACCTACTAAATCGCATTGGTCCCTTTTACAGAGGCTTTATAGAGGGTAATAAAGGATGCAAGGCAGCGCCGCTAATGCCAGCTCGATGAGTCACTAACGCCCCAATTGCTTCAAGGTAGGAGTTAACCTGTAGGGCCTCGATGCCTAAGGCGCTGGCTGACGCTTGCATGGTTGTCTGATTCTCCGCCACTGCAATAATGCGAGCCCCCGTTTGACTTAAGCTCATGACGGCGGCGCCGCCGCAGGCAGTGGCTGGAACCACCACTGCATCTATCTGATCAGCCCAAAGGTCGTTGGCTTGGGCAGGGGCTTGGTTGATAAATTGAGGGGCTTGGCTTAACCCCGCTAGCACGCAGGGTAAGAAAGTATATCCCAGTTCCTCGGCGGCTGATCGCGGGGAGAGGGCGCTGTCAATCGGCAAGGGGGAAAGGGCTGGAGCGTGGGCGCAGGGAATTTGGAATGTTCTAACCACCAGATGGCTAATGACTGCTTCGGCCCCAGCAAGGGGATCAACCCCTTGTCCCTGGCGATATTGCTGTAGGGCTTCGCTGCCCAGGTCGTCGGGGAATCGGGCGACAACTGCGATCGCATCAGCCACACCCTGGGTGATTAAGCGCTCCGCTGCCCGCAGCAAACTGTCGGGGTTTTGGATGGTTCCCCACGTCGCCCCAGAATTAGCCGTCTGCAGTTCAACCCCTAAAGCGGCGTCGGTGACCACATAGTCGGTTAACTCCAGGCCCAAGGTCGCCCTAGCCGCGTCAGCCGCCTGGAGATGCCGCAGCTTTAACTCAGGCTCGATGGCCTGATCCAACACTAAGCCAATCCGATTTTGATGCACTGGCCTGAGGCCCCAACGGCCAGCAGCAACTTGATCCAGCCCATATCCTTCGACATAGTAGGCGTTGGTCAATGGCCAGTAGAGTTGGGCCCCATTCAATACATTGGGGTGGGTGATCAAGGTGTCGGCTACCTGTGCGATCGCTCTGGCTACGGGCAAGGCGTCGCCCGCATAGCCGCCGATCGCTGCCCCAATACCGGTAGGGACAATCAGGACAACCCTATAGGGACGTCGACTCACTCCGCCACCGTCACCACAGCTTCAATGGACACTTTACGATGTAGTTCATCAACCTGAACCACTGCCCATCTCAGGGGGTCCCCCCAGGTTTGCAGCGTTGCTTCAATATCCTGTCGCAATTCTTCAGCGGATGACTTTAGGTCAATCTCTACTGCAACGAAACGAGTAATCATTGACCCATTCTTACTTCTAATGGCTGAGGTTGCGGGGTAAGCGTAAAGTTCAATTTATCCCTACTCCCCCTTGTATTAAATGCTTGTCTTAAATGTTTTATGGGCCGCTAATCGCCCCTGAGTGGGAATTGGGGCGATTAGCGGCTAACCCAAAATTCTTACTTATTTCTGAAATTGGCCGAATTGGAGATGATAGACCGTGTCCTCTTTCTCCGTTTCAATCTTGAGGTCGGAACGTGGATAGGCAACACATAGGAGAGCGTATCCCTGTGCTTGAAGTTCTGGACTAATCCCCATCCCGTCGGCTTGATCCACTTCGCCTTCCAATAGCTGCGCTGCGCAGGTTGTACAGACGCCCGCACTGCAGGAAGTCGGCAGATCTAACCCAGCGTTTTGAGCCGTTTCCAAAATGGTTTGATCCTCTGGCGCAGTCAAGGTGTGCGTATTTCCTTGATGGTGGATCTCAACTGTGTACGTCTTGGGCATTATCCTACTCGAATCGGTTTTCAATCGCTACAGAGGCGCAAATACTCATGCATTCTCTCCATTATCTGGGAAGGTGCGGTCAAACTCTTCCAGCAAGTCGTCCATTTCTTCTAAAGCCTGATTCACATCAATTCTCAGGGTGCCAAGATCCGGTAGTTCTAATAGACGAACTAAGGAGTCGCGTTTAGCCTTGATCTCGCTGATGCGCTGACGAATCGCCGTTAAATCCATTGTGATGTTAGTTTCGTTCAGATACCTCATTAATCAGGATAAGCAACTTTGGCTCCAGTGGCAGCAGTTTTCAACGGAGCTGCTTCAAATTCCATCAAATTCAACTATCGCCTGAAGCGAGGAACAGGTTCCTTGTAGCGCGATGTAGATAAGCTGATGTGCATTCAAGTTGCATAATTAATGCACTGAACTAATTCAGGTCAAGGATTAATCCGGAAAATTGGACGCCAATTCCCTTACCAGAATTCAGTTACGGTTAATTCGCCAGCAGCTAAATTCGTCAGTAGCGTCCAAAATGTTTGGTTAAGGAAGATGATATAAAGAATTATTCATCGATAAAAGTCGCAATATAAATCATCAGGCAGTTATGCTAGGCAAAATTCACTTAAGTTCTTTGCTGATAACCCTTGGCGCTATCTTGACTTTGGTCGGCTTTGTCGCCTACTTCCAAGAGAGCGCCACGTTAAATTTAGTGGGGTTTTTCTATGGCATCCCTGGATTACTGGGGGGATTAGCGTTAAGAGTGTCTGAGCTAAAGCCGGTTCCGTTTTCTCAAGACACATCGCCTGAAGTTCTTGCGCTACGAGAGCAGCAGGCCACTCCCACCCAAAACCAAGTACGCCAAGATGTCACCCGCTATCGGTATGGTCAAGATATCCATCTTGATGAAACCCTCAAACGCTTGGGACTTGGCCGTAAGGATAATGAGCATCCGATTTTGGATGGCATTCGGGAAGCTGAGATGAACGGCGCGTATGCTCTAATTTTGGAATTTCAGTCTGCTTCGATTCCGTTGGAATCTTGGCAAGAAAAGCGCACTAAGATTGAAAGGTTTTTTGGACCTGGGGTGCTATCCGAAATTACTCAACCGGCGGATGAACGGGTTGAACTGGCTCTGATCGCCTCTCTGGATGCGACGTAGAACAAAGGAATAGAGTGGGAAATTTTCCTTGGGGCAAGAATTTAGGAGGCAGAGGTCAGGAGTCAGGAGTCAGGAGTCAGAATCCTGTTCTCCACTAAATTCTGGCTACTGACTTCTCCTAAGAAACAAAATCTAATCCAGTTCAAAAGGAGCTGATTGTCGCCGAAAAAGCGACGATTTTGTTTCTTTCATTTCTAACGGGCATACCCAATGCCCCTAGGGAGCTGTATTGCGGCTTTAGAGGAGGCGCTCTCAATCTATTCCCCTCCCCAGATCTTCAACTCTGACCAAGGCGCCCAGTTCACAGCGAACGCCTTCACAGAACGGCTTAAACACTCAGAGATAGAGATCAGTATGGA
>JASJDH010000038.1 GCA_030065175.1 Leptolyngbyaceae cyanobacterium MO_188.B28
TTCTCCGTCGCGATCGCCCCGGATGGAGAAACCATTGCGACTGGTGGAATCGACACAACCCTTAAGCTGTGGCGGCTACAGACTGGGGAATTGCTCAGTACGATAGCCGCGCATTCTAGCGCCGTGAGATCTATTGCATTTAGCCCGGACGGACAACATCTAGCTAGCGGCAGTTGGGACACAACGATTAAACTCTGGAATTGGCGCACCAGAGCGCTGATTCATACATTCGCTGGGCATACCCAGCGAGTGGTGACAATCACCTTCAGCTGCAATGGACAAACGCTCGCTAGCGGCAGTCTTGATCAGACCGTCAAACTATGGGACGTAGGAACAGGAAAATTACGTCAAACTCTAACCGGGCATTCTGACTGGATTTTAGCGATTGCAAGTGATTCTGACAGGCTCGTGAGCAGCAGTAAAGACAAGACCATACAAATTTGGCGTAGATCTAATACGGAGATCTAATCATCAGTAGTGAATCAATATCGCCCACTTTGTTTTTCCCAACCGCCCAAAAAACCACAGATCGCTCCCCACCTACCCAACCCCAACACTTTCCACGAAAGGTTAATAGGTTAAATTTGCGACCTTACCCTAAACTTAATAAGGTTGGGTTCTAAACCTTTTGGCTAAAATTCCTTCGCGCAAAGCTGTAAGTGCAGAGTTGGATTGGGCTCGCCCACTTTTTTCGAAAGGGAAATCCCTCCAAGGGGAAGCACCTTAGAAAAGATTTGCGTGCTCAAAACAAACCGCACTGGCGCGCTTTTCGAGATCGCCAAAGGTGAAATCATTATGACTATGATATAGTCGAAGAGATGTAAAAACACCCAGTCAAGACTGCATCTTTCATAGAGGTTAGGGGTAACTAACCAGCTAATTTGGTTGAGACGCATTATTAATACTTAGGAGAGTGAACTCATGACTTTTCAGACAGAAGGATGTCTTCGAGTCGGACAAGCAGCGCCTGATTTCACTGCAACAGCTGTCGTCGACCAGGAATTCAAGACAATTAAGCTGTCCGATTATCGCGGCAAATATGTGGTTTTGTTCTTCTATCCACTTGACTTTACCTTTGTTTGCCCGACTGAAATTACGGCGTTTAGCGATCGCTACAGCGAGTTCAAAGAAGTCGGCGCTGAAATCTTAGGCGTTTCCGTTGACAGTGAGTTTTCTCATTTGGCTTGGATTCAAACCGACCGCAAGCAGGGCGGAGTCGGCGATTTGGACTATCCTCTGGTGTCTGACATCAAGAAGGAAATTAGCACCGCTTACAACGTGCTGGATCCAGATGCAGGGGTTGCTTTGCGGGGTTTATTCATCATCGATAAGGAAGGCGTCATCCAGCACGCCACCGTAAATAATCTCTCCTTTGGCCGTAGCGTTGATGAAACCATGCGGGTGCTGCAGGCGGTTCAGTATGTTCAGTCCCATCCTGATGAGGTTTGCCCCGCTGGCTGGAAGCCCGGTGAGAAGACAATGAATCCTGACCCCGTCAAGTCTAAGGAATTCTTTGCGGCGGTTTAGTCTGAGGGAGTTTCAATCAATTCTCACTTTCTTTCTTGAGTAGGGGCGTGCGGATGTGCGTCCCTATTTGCGTTGAACATCAAATCCCAGTGAAATAGTGACTCGGGGGTATTTGGCCAGCAGAATCCGTCAGAAGGAGCCTTTAGGCCATATCTCTAATAGTTGGGGGCTGAAGTGTTTTTAGGAAGCGCGATCGCTGTCGCCGTGAAGTCAACAAAAAACAAGGATACGCAAAGACGAACCTTTACATTTCTCTACCTTTTGCTTACTTAACCGGCCATTGAGTTAGATTAAACCAACTTTTCTGACAGGCCTTGCTGATAGGTCAGAAACTGACGGAGAGAGAGGGATTCGAACCCTCGATGAAGCCTAAAACCCCATAACTCCTTAGCAGGGAGCCGCTTTCAACCACTCAGCCATCTCTCCAGGATGACGAGAAACTATAATAACAGAAATTATAGGGATAGGCTATGGGTTTTAGCCTATTATGCTACCATCAGTGCAATATCGATTCTGCTGAACCCCTCTCCTAAACCAAATGGGTAAGGTTCTAGTACTCAACGCTTCTTTTGAGCCGCTCAATATTACGAGCTGGAGACGCGCGATTGTCCTGATTATTAAGGGCAAAGCCGAGCAGGTCGAACATAATGGCAAGCTCATATATTCTGACGTTCATTTGCCGACGGTGATTCGGCTGCGTCAATATGTCCGACTGCCTTATAAGGAAATCCCCCTAACTCGCCGTAATTTGTTGCAGCGGGATAACCATACCTGCCAATACTGCGGCTATTCAGGGGATGGATTGACCCTCGATCATGTCACTCCTCGGTCTCGGGGCGGTGGAGATACTTGGGAAAATATGGTGACAGCCTGTGTGCGCTGCAATGTTAGGAAGGGAAACCGCACCCCCAAAGAAGCCACTATGCCGTTGCGGTATCCGCCTCGTAAACCCCACAGCAGCCTTTACTTCGAGGTGAGTCGGCAGATTGGCTCTGGCGTTCATGAAGAATGGCGCAAGTATGTCATCGGCTTTTAAAAGGTTGGTAAAGACATTGGGATGTGATCGACTGTTAACAATGTGATCAGCTGCTGAGAAAGCCTGCAACGTCTGCGATCTCGCCTTTGACAAACCAGTCTAGGTTGCTTTTTAGCGCCGACGAGGGTTGATAGATCTTTAATCAACTTAATCAACTGAGAGCGCCTCTACAACTGACGCCGAGAATATGTCAGGCTGAAGATATAGCGATTCTGGGTTGAAACTAACGTCGCACGGTCAGACATGGGGTATGGGAAGTGGGACATGGTCAATATGGAGTCCTTTACCCATTCGTCATGTCTGCATCTCCCCGAGCTGGGAAAGGGCGACTGATCTACCCAAGAATGTCTATATTCACGCATTTGAGCGATCGAACCATGACTGTATGTGAGTATAAGCCAGGTCTAGAAAATATACCGGCTACCCAATCAAGTATCAGCCACGTTGATGGACAAAGGGGCATCCTGGAATATCGGGGGATTCGAATTGAAGAATTGGCGCAGAAAAGCACCTTCCTGGAGACTGTCTATCTATTGATTTGGGGGGGGCTGCCCACCAAACGGGAGTTGGAAGACTTCGAGCACCAAATTCGCTACCATCGACGACTTAAATACCGCATCCGGGACATGATGAAGTGTTTCCCTGAGAGTGGACATCCTATGGATGCGCTGCAGGCGTGTGCAGCCGCGCTTGGACTGTTTTACTCACGGCGGGCGCTGGACAACCCCGCCTATATTCAGGCGGCTGTGGTTCGTCTGCTGGCGAAAATCCCCACTATGGTGGCGGCTTTCCAGCTCATGCGCAAGGGCAACGACCCGGTTCAGCCTCGGGATGATTTGGACTATTCGGCCAACTTCCTGTACATGCTCAATGAGCGCGAACCCGATCCGTTAGCGGCCCGGGTCTTCGATATTTGCCTCACCCTACACGCCGAACATACGATTAACGCCTCAACCTTTTCCGCCATGGTGACGGCGTCCACATTAACCGACCCTTATGCAGTGGTCGCCTCCGCTGTGGGCACCTTAGCCGGCCCCCTCCATGGCGGCGCCAATGAGGAGGTCGTCGCCATGCTAGAAGACATTGGCTCGGTGGAGAATGTCCGACCTTATATTGAGGAGCGGATTCGGAGTAAGTCCAAAATTATGGGGTTTGGGCACCGAGTCTATAAGGTGAAAGACCCCCGGGCAATTATTCTACAAGGCTTGGCTGAGCAGCTATTTGATAAATTTGGCCAGGACGCCTACTATGAAATCGCTTTGGAGTTGGAGCATGTGGTGACGGAAAAACTGGGCCACAAGGGGGTGTATCCCAACGTCGACTTTTATTCGGGACTGGTCTATCGCAAGTTAGGGATTCCAACGGATCTGTTTACGCCGGTTTTTGCGATCGCCCGCGTCGCGGGTTGGCTAGCCCACTGGAAAGAACAGTTAGGGGAAAATCGTATTTTTCGCCCCACTCAGATCTATACCGGCCCCCATGACCGACCTTACATTCCCATCGCCGAGCGGCCTCATCTTTGGGGCAATCATTCAAATGGCGCATGATGGGCTAGACCCCTCTTGTCAACTCGGTTTCCCCTCGTCATTATTAACACAGTGACGATTTTCAGGAACTCCAATCCCTCCAGCTATCCGCTGGGGGGTTTTTGTTATGAAATTTTAATAAATACCCATTTCATATGACTATATTGATAAGGGACGCCTACTAAAACTGGAACGTTCTGGTCAAGCAGGAAGTCAGGAATTAGGAGGCAGAGGTTAGGGGATAGGAGACTAATCTCAGCGATCGCCCATGCGCCGCTGGAGATCCGACTCTAATCTAGCCCTAAACGAACTGCCCTAAAAGAACTGATTGTCGTCGAAAGTACGACAATTTGGCTTCTCCTTTTCTAACGGACAGCACCCTGTCCGGAGGTAGATGGACCTCAGAGATTATCTCAGGGAAATATCCTGCTTAAAGTTGGTTCCAGTGGTCTGTAGATCCTCTTATTCAGCTAAAGTCGGATGGGAGAAGATCCAAACGATATACTAGGCAGTAGCATCTGTAAAAGAATCTTCACATATTGAACGTTGGCATATCTTTGAGCATGAACCAAGGAATCGACCTACAAGGCAGTTTTGTCCAAGCCCTCATCGACCTCGGCATACCTGCGGGGAGCGCTAAGGCCCTTTGGCTACCCTTACCCATGGTGCTCATGCTGATTGCAGCCACCGTCAGCATTTTTGTTGTTGTGTGGCTTGAGCGGAAAATCTCAGCGGCGGCTCAGCAGCGGATTGGTCCCGAATACGCCGGCCCGTTAGGCACTCTACAAGCAGTCGCTGACGGTATGAAGCTGGTTTTTAAAGAAGATATTATTCCGGCCAAATCCGACCCGCTGTTATTTACCTTGGGTCCGGTGATTGTAGTGATCCCGGTCTTACTTTCGTTTTTGATTGTGCCGTTTGGTCAAAATTTAGTCATCACCGACATTGGCGTCGGCATTTTCCTCTGGATCGCCCTCTCCAGCATTGCCCCCATTGGTTTGTTGATGGCGGGATATTCATCCAATAACAAGTATTCTCTGCTGGGGGGATTAAGAGCGGCGGCCCAATCCATCAGTTATGAAATTCCAATGGCTTTGGCTGTGTTAGCAGTTGTGATGATGTCAAACAGCCTCAGCACCATTGACATTGTTCAACAACAGTCCGGCCATGGCGTTATCGGCTGGAATATCATTCGCCAGCCCGTCGGTTTTCTAATTTTTTGGATTGCAGCGCTGGCGGAGTGTGAGCGACTTCCCTTCGACCTACCTGAGGCCGAGGAAGAATTGGTGGCGGGCTATCAAACTGAATACACCGGTATGAAGTTCGGCCTTTTCTACGTTGGTTCCTACGTCAACCTAGTGTTGTCCGCTCTGTTAGTCGCTATCCTCTACCTGGGCGGTTGGGATTTCCCCATCCCCATCGAAATGTTGGCCAATTGGCTAGGCGTCAGCGAGACTACCCCCTGGTTGCAGATTATTATGGCGTCCCTTGGGGTGATGATGACCCTATTTAAAGCCTACTTATTGGTCTTCATCGCTATTCTGATGCGGTGGACAGTGCCTCGGGTGCGGATTGATCAGCTTCTAGATTTTGGATGGAAGTTTCTACTTCCGGTTTCTCTGGTCAACCTACTGCTGACAGCAGGCTTAAAACTAGCTCTCCCCTTCGCTTTTGGGGGTTAATGGCTCACTAGCCCTGTTACAGAATTGCTCTGGTGCGGGGCTAAGGCGCCGGTCTAAATCCCCGAATGGGATTTTACACGTCGTTAATCAACCATAAATCTCAGTTATTTTCCCCTGTTTAGGGAGGTCACCCTGATGCTCAAGTTCCTCAAGCAAGTTGGCGATTACGCCAAAGAAACCGCCCAGGCTGCTAAGTACATTGGTCAAGGACTTTCGGTCACCTTTGACCATATGCGGCGGCGCCCTATCACTGTTCAATATCCCTACGAGAAGTTAATCCCTTCGGAGCGATTTCGGGGACGGATTCACTTTGAGTTTGATAAGTGTATCGCCTGTGAAGTTTGTGTCCGCGTCTGCCCCATCAACCTCCCAGTTGTGGATTGGGCGTTTGACAAAGGCACCAAGAAGAAAACTCTGAAGCACTACAGTATTGATTTCGGCGTTTGCATTTTTTGCGGCAACTGCGTCGAGTATTGCCCTACAAACTGTCTCTCTATGACAGAGGAGTATGAACTCGCCGCTTACGATCGCCACGAACTCAACTACGACAACGTAGCGCTGGGCCGGTTGCCCTATAAGGTCACTGAGGACCCGATGGTGACGCCTCTGCGCGAACTGGGCTATCTCCCTAAAGGCGTCATGGATCCCCATGAACTACCGGCCGGGTCTCGCCGCGCGGGTAAACTGCCCCAAGAAATTCTTGAGGAACTAGAAACGGCTGAGAAATAGACGAGTAAGCTGAATTTTGGGGCTGATTCTTCTGATAGAAGATGAAGACCCCGGAATCAGGAAACTGGGATCAGGGAACTGGGGTCAATTTATCAGACCCCTGCAGTCTTAATCGCTAAACGCTAATCGCTAGATGTAAAAGCTGATTAGTAACATGTTGAAGGCGGAGTATAAGGAGAGCCAATTATTGTGAATCTAGCAGAAGGGGTACAACTGGTCTCGTTATTGCTGCTATCGGCCATGATGCTGGGGGCGGCTTTGGGTGTGGTGTTGCTTTCGAATATTGTCTACTCAGCCTTTTTGCTGGGGGGGGTATTCGTCAGCATTTCAGGATTATACATCCTGCTCAATGCTGGATTTGTCGCCGCCGCCCAGGTTCTCATCTATGTCGGCGCTGTGAATGTGCTGATCCTGTTTGGAATCATGCTGGTGAATAAGCAGCGGGATTTTACCCCCATTCCGAATGCTTGGATTGGTAAGCTTGCAACCGGCGTGGTTTGCCTTGGCCTATTTGCACTCCTAGGCGCCATGGTCTTGGGGACGCCGTGGGCCTTGTCAACGGAAGCGGCTGCAGGAGACGCCGCCATTATGTTGATCGGCGAACACTTTTTCAGTGATTTTCTGCTCCCGTTTGAATTGGCCTCCATCTTACTCCTCATGGCTTTGGTGGGCGCTATTATTCTGGCTCGTCGGGAATTTTTACCGGATGAGGATCTTGATCAACCCGCCGATCAGGTGCTGACATTGCCTGAGCGTCCTAGGGAGTTAGTTTCAGCGGGTTCGACTGGAAATACCGCCGATGAGAGCGGCGATCGCTAATCAACGGCCTATTCATTGCCTATCCATAGGATTTTTTTGGGGATTAGACGAAGGTAACTATTGATGCAACTTGAGTATTTTTTACTTCTGGCGGCGGCGTTGTTTTGCATTGGCGTCTATGGTTTAGTCACCAGCCGCAACGTGATCCGCGTCTTAATGTCAATCGAGTTGATGTTAAACGCAGTTAACCTCAACTTGATGGCTTTTTCTAACTTCCTGGATCCCCAAGGGATTAAGGGGCAAGTATTCGCCGTTTTTGTTATCACCATTGCAGCGGCGGAAGCCGCGGTGGGTTTGGCGATTGTCCTGTCCATTTACCGCAACCGCGATACTGTCGACATGGAACAGTTCAATTTACTCAAGTGGTAATTTTGAACGCCTAGCGGTTGGCGCGCTTCAGGGGAACTATTTTAGAGGCTTTGCACAGCAAGCCTCTATTGCGTCTATATCGGAGCTTAACATCGTTGACGCCCACGAGTTGTTGATGTGCAGCTAAATCAAGTCATTATTGTTCACAAGGCTGGAAATCAGCTAAGCAAGAGCTGGGCCGAGAAATGCGCCCGTCAACTTGAGAAATTGGGCTGCAAGGTTTTGATGGGTCCCAGTGGTCCTAAGGACAATCCTTATCCTGTTTTTCTAGCCTCTGTAACTTCCACCATTGACTTGGCGATTGTATTAGGCGGCGATGGTACGGCCTTAGCAGCGGCTCGTCAACTCGCCGCCGACGGGATTCCTATCCTGGCGGTGAATGTGGGAGGACACCTTGGCTTTTTGACGGAATCCTCTGAGGAATTTGAGGACACCGAATCAGTCTGGAAACGATTGCAAGAAGATAGGTTCGCTGTCCAGCGGCGGATGATGTTGCAGGCCCGAATCTTTGAAGGCAATCGGACTAATTTGGAACCCGTTAGCGATCGCTTTGTGTCGCTGAACGAAATGTGTATTAAACCGGCCTCCCCCGACCGCATGATCACCTCTATTCTAGAAATGGAAATCGATGGTGAAATTGTCGATCAGTATCAGGGGGACGGCCTTTTAATTAGCACTCCCTCGGGGTCAACGGGATATACCGTAGCCGCCAACGGACCGATCCTACATCCCGGCATGGATGCGCTTGTCGTCACCCCGATTTGTCCCCTCAGCCTTTCCAGTCGCCCCATTGTGCTGCCGCCCGGATGTGTGGTCAGCGTCTGGCCCCTAGCAGATCTAGATTTATCCACTAAACTTTGGATGGATGGAGTCTTAGCCACCTCCATCTGGCCGGGACAGCGAGTGGATATCCGGATCGCAGATTGTATGGCCCAATTCATCATCTTGCGCAAAGACTATTCCTACTACCGCACCCTACGCAACAAGCTGCAATGGGCAGGAACCCGGATTAGCTATGAGAATAACCACCGGGTAGATAATCATTACCTTAATTGAATCCTAGGTCCGAATAATGAATACGGACAAAGATTAGCCGTCATTTCCGCGGTATCGACTTGGGGGCATTGCCGAATACCGGAATGAACTGCCCTCATACCCAACCCTTCTCCCGAGGGGAGAAGGGAGACAGAACCAAATTCCTTCTTCCTGGGGAGAGGGATTTAGGGAGATGGCGATGGAGATTATCGCCCCTTTCTTCAACACCAAGAGGTTCCCAATCAATTTGGGAACCTCTTGGTGTGTATGGGATAGGTGAAAAGGCGTCAGCGCTGTCTAACAGGTAGATCATGTTGCTATGAACCCACCGATGATGCCTTGCAGAAATTGATAACTGCTTTTTATCAAGCCCTGGTCCAAGTCCCCTTACTATGGCAGATAAATTATATGGGGGAATTATTATATGGGGGAATCATGGCGCAAAAAAACCGAGGATTTAGATCGTTCTGTTGAGAACAGAACGGTTTTACAGAATGGTTTTGAGCTGATTTATTCTTCTGATGAATCGTCACCCAATGAACGGATGCTGACAATTGTACCGCCCAAGCGTTTAATCCGTTGCATCTCTTCATTCATGCAGCTATAGGGGATTTGCAATAGAATTCTGCCGCTGTTGCGAAGCGGATAATTCTTGTTCCCCACTTGCCCGGTTTGTCGTAGCCCTTCTATTTCGCAAACAAAGATTCGCTTGTCGTAGGATGGGCTGAAGGCGCCTAACAATGCAGATTTGCCTAACATAGTGATTTGATTCTCCTATTTCTGCAAGAGTAACACCTGAAACCTTATCATTCCATTGGCTGCAAACCATACTTTACATCTGTTCGTAGCTTGGAAAAATTTTGTCGACTTGAGAGTTCAATCGTCTGGTGATAGAACCACAAAAAATGCTAAGGTGTTGCCTAGCACGGGCAAAGAGAATCTTCAGCTTTGACACAGATAAAATAGCCCACATCCTTGTAGGCAAGGCATCATAGAAAATATTTAGCAATTCCAGGCATTGACATCAAGGGACAAGGGCAAACAGTATGAGATTCCTCGTTTCTCTCGGAATGACGCTTGACTTCTGTGAAATTTTCAATGCCCAGGCGTTTTATTTCAGTGGTGCGATGGCGTAAGTTGTTTGAGCTTTAGTAGAATTTCTGCATGAACTTCGCGAGTAATGGGATAGTAATAGGCGAAAATTAATCCTCCGGCCAGAGACAAAATGGGTAGAAATCCCATAATTAATCGGATCGCCCAGAGGGCGCTATCAGGCTGTTGGATCACCATTGTGTCCCCTGCGCCAGTGGTGATTAGCCCCGCCCAGTCCAAGATTTTGCCGGTCAGAAATATGGCCAGGGCGATGCCGATTTTTTGCAAAAATACTACAAACCCATAGAAGATTCCCTCTCGCCGTTGCCCTGAGGTCAGCTCATCAAAATCTACCACATCGGGAAGCATAGACCAGGGAACTAAATATACCGTTGCAATGCCTAGTCCCGCCACCATTCCTATGGCGTACATTAATTCTGTCTGACCGGGTTGCAACAAGAAGAGACCCAACTGCGCCCCAATCGCTAAGGGCACCCCCATAAAATAAATCGCCCGTTTCCCAGTTTTGCGGCCAATCCAGTTCCAGCCAAACATACTCGCTACAGCGGTTCCTTGAACTGTTAAGGCCATTCGGATGAAGTGGGGTTCCGGCAACCCCATCCAATCCACCACAAAATAAGGCAAAATCACCGCTGATATCTGCACCCCTGTCCACGAAAAGAGATATAGCCCAATCACTTGGCGAAATGGCCGATTGCTCGTGACGATGCGGATCTGATTGACCAATGATTGAGAGGTGGCGACTGCAATTTGCGGATGATGAATGCGGATGGTGCGATATCGCCAATAGGTTCCCAGAACGCAAACTCCCACGGCGAGAACCACCAATAACCCAATAATAATGCCTAGGAGAACATACGCTCTCCGGGGATTTGCAATTCGCTCGAAGATGATTTGGGCGACAAATAGGGCGAAGATACTACCGCCGATACTGAAGGTGGATTTAAAGCTAATTAAGGTGATGCGTTCGTTATACCCTTGGGTGAGCTCCGCCGCTAGCGCTGAGAAAGGAACCATCACCGATGAAAAGGCGGCGTAGGCTAAGACCGACACCGTACTGTAATAGGCGAACAACGCCCACTGGTTATTGGTGGGCGGCGTTACCCACTGCAAAATGCAGCAGACGCCCAAGGGAATGGCGGCGCCCAACATCCAAGGATAGCGGCGCCCCAGGGGAGACCGGGTGCGATCGCTCAACCACCCCACCAGTGGATCGCTAAAGGCGTCCCACACTTTACCAAAGAGCATTGCCCCACCGGCCAAAGTTGGGTTCAAACCCGCCACGCGAGTCAGAAAATAGAGCAACAAGAAGGCGCTTGCACTAGTGGGCAAAGCCCCCGCCAACTCTCCAAACCCATAGGCAAGTCGGGTTTTGAGATTGAGTTTTTCTGTAACTAATGCGGTAGATGTAGGCGTCTCACCTAAGAAGGGTGAGGGCATAATGTACTCTCCAGGACTCCGTATTCAGGGCGAGCGTGTGTAAAATGCGCTTTCCCCTTAACAACTGCAAGAGTTAGGGACGATTCTGCAGCCTCTATATCAATTCAAATCAATATCATCAATTCAAATCAATATCAAATTAATCTGAGTCAAGAATATCGACCGTATCAATGCAACATCAATATCAATATCATCATTATCAGAACATCATCAATATCGGAATAGAGACTATCAACTTAAATCGGGAGGCTTTCTCAAGCCTAAATACAAGAGTTGTAGGACAGCATCCAGTTCTATGACCACTGTCAGATTCTGAATTCTGACGGCCTGTTGTTCCAATTTAAATCGATAGCCGCTTTCAGAACTAAATGATTTCTTAAGCAGACAGATTTAAAGCTTATACTATCACCTTGTATAAAATCTATCTCGTTAGGAATAGAAACACCAATAATGACAGCTAACAACTTAAAGTGAGAATTTTTACCTGAAGAAGAATACAGGCTTCAGAATGCAGTTTCCTGTCAAACTTCTAGGTACTGTATTCCTCCTAAACCGAATTGTCTGAGCTTAAACGATACACCGTTGATCTCTTTTATCTATATCAAGAAAACGACGACAAGTCGATAGAAAGTACTGTCGCCAACCATCCGCTAGATCTTGAGTTCTGGCTCTGCAAATTAACTCTACAGAGATTTCTGAGAAAGAAACTGCAGCGTGTACATTCAACTGGATTTTCCCGCTTTAAGTGGCAAGGCTCAATTACAGAATAGATATTGGAAGCGCCGACCAGTCCATAGGAAATGAATAGTTCAGGTCAACCCGTCGGGAAAGCATAACACCTGATGAAGTTCAGAATTCCCTAAAAGCTAAGAAAGGCTAAGAAAAGGGAGAATGTTGCTGTAAATAGAGAAAGGCCTCAACTTCTTTGGCGGAGGGTTGGGCGGCGATCGCTCCGGTGCGAGTTGTTGTTAAAGCCCCGACAGCCCCAGCATAAGTAAGGATTTCACGAATCAACGCAGGATTTTGCAAACACTCTGCGCCACGATGACAAAGTTGATGGATAAATCCGGCTAAGAAGGCGTCCCCTGCCCCAGTGGTGTCTTCCGTATCCACAGAAAAGGCAGGCAAGCGACCTTGATGGCCAGAAAAAGAATAGGCGCAGCCTTGCTCACCCGCCGTCACCAAAATCCCTTTAACCGTTCCTAACTGATGGCCAATCTTCTCCGGATCACTGGTGTCAAATAACCACTCTGCTTCTTCAATCGAGAGTTTAAGAAAATCAACCTGCCTCAGTAGATCATGAATAACGCCAGGGGCGAGCGATGGATTAGGCCAAAACATTGGCCGCCAGTTTACATCTACCACCACCTGGATAAATTGAGTTTGGGCAATCTCCAAGGCTCGTTGAATAGCAGCGGCCGTTTCTGGACAAGCCAATCCCAACGTACCGATCACCAGGAATTTAACCCCTGCAAACAGATTCAGCGGCAACAAATCCGCCTGCAGACGAGTGTCGGCAAACAGGGTGGTGTCAGGCTGACTAAAGCCCGCAAACTGACGTTCGCCCAAGTCTGTACGGACAACATACACCTGTCGGGTCGGGGCGGTGGGATGGAGCTGGACGCCAGCGCAGTCAAGCCCAACGGTCTTTAAGAATTCGACCAAAGCCGTTCCTAAAACATCTGATCCAACACAGCTAATGAAATTAACCGGGGTTCCCAATTTAGTTAAGCCGCAGGCGACATTAGCAGGGGCTCCCCCCGGGTAGGAGGTCCAGGAATGGACATCGTTTAGGGAAAGCCCCGGCTGGTCAGCCAACCGATCAATGAGTAGTTCGCCCAGGCAAAGCACAGGGGAGCTTGCCACAATAGGCTCCTCGATTCAACCTAACAAAACTGCCAAAACCAGACTAACGAACAATGGACGATCCCCGCGCAAGGGCGTGCCGCAGTAATGATTCTTCAGCCCCTAGTGTAATCGACGAAGCACATATTGAGACAGATCAAACAGGGCTTGACGGGATTCAGAAGGCGGCAGGTCTCCCAGGCATTTGATCGCTTTCTGCACATGGGTAGACGCCAATTGTCGCGATCGCTCGATGCCATTGCTGTCATGGATAAGCGCTACCGCTTGATCTAAATCGTCGTCTTCCGCGAACTCTCGTTCAATGACCTTAGCTAAGTAAGGCTTCTCTTCCAACGCATATAGCACTGGAGCAGTCAAATTCCCACTGCGCAGATCAGAACAAGCGGGTTTACCCAACACCTCTGTGGAGCCTGTGAAGTCTAGAATATCGTCAACAATCTGGAACGCCAATCCCAGATTCCGGCCATACCCATAGAGTTGCTCAACCAGCTCCTCAGAAACACCGCTTAAAACCCCCGCCGCCTTAGAGCTATTGGCAATCAGAGAAGCCGTCTTGTAATAGCTTTTTTCCAGATAGGCGGCAATGGAGAGACCGGTGTCAAATTGATTCAATCCCTGGCGGATTTCTCCCTCAGCCAAATCCATAATCACTTGGGAAAGAAGCTTAACCACAGCTAAGTTGTCAAGGTTAGCCAAGTACCAAGAGGATTGAGCGAACAGAAAATCACCCGCTAGAACGGCGATGCGATTTCCAAACCTGCTGTGAACCGTAGGAGCCCCACGTCTCACTGCTGATTCATCTACCACATCATCATGGACCAGACTGGCCGTGTGAATCATCTCAGTGATCTCAGCCAGACGACGATGCCTAGGCGTAATCGCATCCTCAGGCATCGTCGCGCGTGAGAGTAATAAAACAATTGCTGGACGGATTCGTTTCCCCCCCGCTCCGAACAAATGCTCAGCTGCGGCTCGGAGGATAGGATGGCGAGCACCGACCAAATTTTTGAGATTATCCGCCAGTAGGCAGAGGTCTGCTTCGACTGGCGAGAAAAGAGAAATTGCTGAAGTCATGGATAGGCCGACTCAGGCGGTTTGGTTACGAAATTTTACATTCCTGTCTTCATTCTAAGTCAACCTATCTTCATGTGAAATACAGCCTTAGGAGATAAGTGCGCGGATCGGGGCTCAAAAGCCCCAAAAACCCCTCCTCAAGAATTAATTTTCCACTAGAGTAAATATCCTCCAGGGGATTATGGAGTCTGACTTTCACCCGGATTTTGTAATTAATCTCCCCGAACTTTTAAAGAATTCTGAGAATTGTTAAGTCTCTCTCAGAATCCCCCAAAACCCCCTGTGGAAATGCATAAGCATATGCTATAGTTGATATTAAGATTTTGAAAAAACTATATAGACCAGCTTGCGGACTTAAGTGTGACAGGAACTGGTGGGACTGCATGAAGTTGGAGACAATCCAAACCTTATGCGGTTGCTGAGTCCCGAGAATCATATAGGCGCTTTTGGTAGGCGGCTATATGAGCTATCTCGAGAGGGTTTCGTCCAAAATTTAGGTTCAGCACAGGCAGATTAGACTCATGCTTAGGCGTTGGGTATGTTCTACTGTCCTGATTCTCGTGAGGATTCTTACGAGAATATTACCGCACCTGCTTATCGTCTGTCCTGCTTCAAGCAGACAGATAAGTTTCGCTTAACTCTGATCTGAGTTTATGCCCCCCGCTATCTCTTCATAACTCAAGCTTCTTTATACTCCAGCCTACGATGACCTCCAGCGTTATGCCCTTAATCATCCCCGTCTTGGCAATTGGTTACCTTCTAGTTGTGTATGCTCTACTGCTGACTCTCGCCAAACTTTATGAGCGACGAGGAAAACCAGAGAGCTAACCTTTCCCTTTCCGCCTAGCTAAAAATAAGCCGCTCATCCCCCCGAACTTCAGGCCTAATCGACTGATTCGAAATAAGTCGAGCGCCTAGGTTGGAGTTCGGGTAAACGGATCTTATCCACCTTGGGCGCATATCCCAGCCATTGAGCCGATCGCTGGGAGAACTGTCTTGGATTGCCGCTCACGTAAAACTGGGTTGATAAAGCTGAGACATCACTTCTTAAACCCATCAGATCCAGCTCCCTCGCCGTCGCCGCCGCCAAATGAACTGACGGATCAACTAAGTTGACCCCCTCGGGTAGAATGGCCTGAATAACAGGCGCCAGATGGGGATAATGCGTGCAACCGTAGATTAAAGTATCAATCTTCTGATCGATCAACGGGGCGAGGTATTCTGAGGCGACTGAGCGGGTATAGGGGTCATAAATCCGATTCTGCTCCACCAGAGGCACAAATTCAGGACATCCCGCTTGCCACACCTGAGCGGTTGAATCAACCTCCAAGATAGCCTGTTGATAGGCATTGCTGGCGGCTGTGGACGGGGTTGCAATCACCCCGATACGACACCCCCCTTTCACAGCAGCTCGGGCTGCTGGCAGGATTAATCCCAGAATTGGGAAAGAAAACTCTGATTGGACAATTTCTAACGCCAGGGCCGAACTGGTGTTACAGGCCATGATCACCATCTTGACTCCTTCTTCTTCCATCCAAGTCAAAATCTCTCGGACAAACTGGAGGATTTCTGCAGGGGAGCGATCGCCATATGGCAATCGGGCTGTATCGCCAAAATAGAGAATGGATTCATCGGGGAGCTGACGATAGAGTTCTTTTAGCACCGTTAGCCCACCAACACCGCTATCGAAGACACCGATCCGGGCAGGTTCACCAGAACGACGGTTCAAAGACGGGAAATTAACCATAGGTATTTATACCAGTTGCTGGATTTTGTATTTCTTGAGTTTAGTCGGATTTAGAATTTTTTCTAAGAGAATCAAAAAAAACTCCTCGGGAGCAATGGATAAGGAGGAGAATAGTTTACTCCACTTCAACTCAATGCCTCGCCCTCCAAGCTTTCCCACCTTTATCCATCTGTTAAACGGCGGGTCAAGTACCCCCCCCTCAAAAGCTAGTGTAAGTACAAGTGATTTTGCCCCTGAAGTAGGCCCCTGAAGTAGGATTGCTCCTCTGTAAGGGAATTTCGTCAAAGAAAGTTCCAGAAAAAGGCTGTGGATGGGTGGATGGGTGGATGGGATGTTATTTAACCTCAGATCCCTAACTCTCCTTGCAAATGGGAAGGACCGAAGTTTTCAGGCCTTTACAGGGCTTCTGCGCACCCACAAGTTACCTTTGGGCCCAAAGTGGGATTTCCTCCCTCTAACTACCCTTCGCAAAGGGGGAGGACCAGAGGCTGCCGCCTTTGCAAGAGACTACTGGCGAATTTAACACTTGGATATATAGCAATCTTCAGAATGATTAATCGTCATTCCCACCTGCGTGGAAATCCAGCAAATGGGCTCCGGAATCGACGATGGATTTCTGTCTTCACAGGAATGACGCGATAGTTAACGCCCTAAGCCCCCTAGGAAGACTCTCCCTCTTCAGATTCTGCTTTTTGGGCTGACGCCGTATTAACAGACACCATCTGGCCGTCTGCTTCCGCCAGAACGGGAGCGCCCAAACCAGCAGCCTCGCCTTCCTCCTCCGTTTCCTTAAAAACAAGGCGCAGCATGGGAGGGGCGAGAAAAGTAGTGAGAATAACCATCACAATGATGGCCGCCCCCAAAGATTCTGAGAGAACGCCGCTAGCAGCCCCTACCCCAGCAAACACAAGGCCCACCTCTCCCCGGGGAATCATGCCGACCCCAATCGCCCATCGGTTAATACCGGGTTGACCAAAGACAGCGAATCCAGTCACCACCTTACCGATAATGGCCACAATCACCAGAAAGGAGGCGATAATCAATCCCTCTCGATTGCTAGGCACAGCGGGATTAAGCACACTGAGATCGGTTTGAGCCCCCACCGTGACAAAAAAGATCGGCACCAGCATGTCCGCAATAGGGCTGATTTGATCTTCTAATTCCTTGCGTTTAGTGGTTTCCGCCAAAATCAGTCCGGCGGCGAAGGCGCCTAAAATAGCCTCCAGATGGATAGCGGCGGCAATGTAAGCCAGGATAAAAGCAAAGATAAGGGAACTGATGAGCAGTTGACCGCGAGTTCGCATTTCTTCTACCAGAGCTACGAACAGAGGGCTTAGAAGGCGGCCCACCAGGATTGAACCCACCAAAAATACAGCGGCGCCGAGAATCAAGTAGATCACATTCAGGATCTCAATTTCTCCCGTCTTAGCCAAACTGGCGACCACGGCTAAGACAATAATCCCTAACACATCGTCCAGCACCGCTGCGCCAATAATGATTCGCCCTTCTTTAGAACTCAGTTGCTGGAGTTCAGCCAGCACCTTAGCGGTAATGCCAATGCTAGTGGCGGTCAACGCAGCGCCGGCAAAGATCGCTGGGATAGTCGGCACGCCAAAAAACGCAATCAGGCCTGTTGTTCCCGTTGCAAAGGGGACAACAACCCCCACAATCGCCACCACCGCTGCTTGGGGACCGACTCGAATCAATTCTTTCAAATCAGATTCCAAGCCAATCTCAAACAGCAGGATGATCACACCCAATTCAGCTAGGACGGAGACCACTTCGCTCTCCCCCTGAAAAACTGAGAGGGCGGCTTCTGGCCGAAGCCCCGCTGTGGCTTGCAAAAAGTCAGTAATGAGGGATCCAGATGTTTCCGCGACTGTTTCTGGAAACACAATCAAGTGAAGCGCTGAAACCCCGACAACCACTCCACCTACAAGTTCGCCCAGAACCGGAGGAAGGTTAATACGGGCGCAGATTTCTCCACCGATCTTAGCCGCCAGAAAGACGGTGATCAGGCTCAATAAAACCCCTGCCAAAACTAGTGGGCCAATCTCAGCTTCAGCCGCCTCGGCCAGCACAGGCGCTATGGGAAGGGGAACTAATAACTGGGGAATTGGGCTTTGCAAAATTGCCCAGCCGGTTAGATCAACCATCAAGTCAGCAAAACTCATCCAGTCTAATTTACATGAGTTCTGGGCGCCATAACGTTCATGATTGAGAGTTAAGGGCTAGTTTTATTGCCATTGTTATTGCCATTGAAGAGTCTGTTTAGAGGCAGAAGGGGAAAGCGGCTTTATCGGCGACATAAATCTTGATCGCTTTCGAGCCATTGCTTTATAGCGATTTGCCCATAGTTGAATATCCGCACAACTTGAATTTCCTCATCAATGGTATTTGGAGATTAAATCTGTATTCTTCCATGCAAATCTGTTCTACTATCTATGCAATGACTCAGCACTTTTCTATGGATTAGTTGGAAATCGTTTCCAAAGAGATTTTTTCTCCCGTCGCCAACTTTAGAATTTGAATTTCTCAAGTTTTTTGACGCCTATGATCCGAGTTGGATGCTGATTACAGGAAAACCTGAGGACCGGCGGTATCACGTTGACTCTACCCCTGTCCGAGGCGGTAAGGTGATTCGTGTTAGAGCGAACGATTCGCCTCAGAGCCTGGTTAGAACAACCAACTTGTCAGCTATTTACAGGACATATCGACTGTGACAGGTCCACTGAACTGCGGAGACTATCTGTTCAATATGATTGCAGGTTTTCTGAAAGCACCCATTCCTCTCTTAAGCAAAGGAGTTTTCTTTAGCTTTCGGATTAGAAAAGAGCACGGTCCAAACGAAGGAAAGTCTAAAATTTCGAAATCGATTAAGGTCGATTAAGACAGTCTTTAGCACCCCAAATCCTAGGCATTTTAGAAGCGCTCAATCAACAAATCTTTGGTCAAGCAGCCGAGGAACTAAAGAAAACGGAAGATGCCGTCCATGGCGCCAGTGCGATGTCGGAACGGGAGTGAGCGCCCAGAGGATATGGGCTATGAAAAGGAGGTTAGCAAAGCATGCCCATCTGTTGTTTTAAGCTAGCCCCATACAAGGGCGATGATCGTGGGCGCCGACCATCGCCCATCCTACAGTTAAATAAACACCCGATGTTCCAGGGAAGGCATTTGCAACCGGACTTGTTCTAAGCGAGATGGATTGATTTCTGCGATCGCCAATCCAGGTTCCTCCCCGGCATCATCCAAAATCACCCCCCAGGGGTCTACAATCAACGCATGGCCATGGGACTGGCGCCGAGCATTGTGGAAACCCGTCTGGGCAGGCGCTATCACATAGCAAGTATTTTCCACCGCCCTAGCCTGGAGCAAAACCTGCCAATGATCTTTGCCCGTATAGGCGGTAAACGCTGCGGGTACCATCAGAACCTCCGCCCCCATTTGAGAAAGATGGCGATAAAGTTCTGGAAAGCGGACGTCATAGCACACAGAAATCCCCAAATTGCCCAGGTCCTTCGAAGGATAGACCGAGGGCAAAGTCTTACCCGCAAGGATATTGCTAGATTCCCGATAGGTATTGCCGTCCGGCAAATTAACATCAAACAAGTGGGCTTTTTCGTAGCGAGACAATTCCTGACCGTTGGGAGCCACCAACAAAGCCGTAGTGTAAACCTTGCCCGTTTGAGTGGGAGCCGGATAGCCGCCGCCTAAAAGGGTCACCTGATAGCGCTGAGCCATCGTTTTAAGAAATTTCTCGCTAGCCTGGTATATCTCCTCAGCTTGAGCTATCTTGGCGTCTTCATCCCCTAGAAAAGAAAAATTTTCGGGCAAAGTCACTAACTCCGCCCCTTGTCGCACCGCCAAATCGATTAAATCTTCCGCCTGAGCCAGATTTTTTTGCAAATCAGGCACGCTATTCATTTGCAGGGCGGCAGCCAGGTATGACTTCATGAAATCAGCCTAATTGAATCACATCGAGTAGAGACTCAATTTTAGTGGCTAGCGGTTGCTCTGTGGTGACACTTTGGGTGCTTTTTTATCAACTGATACGCAGAGAGGTGGATGGGTGGATAGATGGAAGGACCTAATCTCTAAGCTGATAGCAGCGCTAGTTGCCAAACTCGATAGCCTTGGGGGGTTAGATGGATGCCGTCAGTGGTTAGTTCAGGCCGTAAGTCGCCGTCAGAATCAGCGAAGTTGGGCTGTAAATCAAAATAGTCAATCCCAACCTGTTGGGCCGTCTGGGCAATTTGCTGATTGAGGCCGCGAATGCGATCGCTGGGAATATTCGCCACCCGAGTCGGCAAAATAGAATAGACGATAATTTTGGCTTGGGGATGGGTTTGATGAAGCTGTTCCATAATTTGGCGCAGATTACTCACCACCTCAGCATTGCTCGCTCCATTCTTTAGATCATTAATCCCCGCCATCACATGAATCGTGTCCGGACGAGTTTGAGCGAATGCAGACAGGCGTCGCAATATCCCCGCAGTGGTATCTCCCGAAATGCCCTGATTTAGCCAAAACCGATCCGTGGAAAGCCACTCTGACGGCAACCATAGACTGAGAGAGTCTCCCACCACCACCGTCAAGCGATTGCCGCCCTGACCATGCTCCATAGCCTTCGCCTCTTGCGTCAATAGCGTCCGCCACTGCTCATAGGTGGGCTGCTGGGCCGCATTCACCCAACTTTCATAGAAGCTATCCGGCGACAAACGCGTGTAAAGCTTACCCGCCGTCAACGCCGCTAAGCGCTGTTGGTAAAGCTGACTCCCAGAACTTGGGCGAGGGCCCGTGAAGCGGGAAAATGCCTCCAGCAAACTTGAAGATCGGGAAGAAAGCTGAAGCCGACTGACCAAGGGTTGAACAGAAGTGTGGCGAGAATTAGCAGGCGTACGATTCAATTGAGGGTTAAGTCGGGCGCTATTAGCCTTGCTGACCTTCTGGGAATTTCCAGAAACCGGGCGGGACAACGCTTGACTAAATTCTGGTTTCTGATCGTCCACCCTAATCCCTAATGGCCCAACGTTTCGTTGAGACTGACGCCCAGGCTGAATAGAGGCTGACCGACTAAATGCAGGCCGCTGACGAGCAACTGGAGAAGAAACGGTTATCCAGTCCGCTTGCTTTAGTTCAAGGGCCTCTCTTTCACCGCCATAAACATCTGCACGTTGAACTGCTAGCGGTTTAGGAGATTGTTTAGCAGGCAATAAACTATCCGCTAATAGCTGAAGGACGATAAGGCCAAGGTCAGTCATGGTTCATTTCTCCGTCATCCTATAAGTACTCTTGACAACGGATTGAGCCAGATTCAGGAAATTTCCATATGCTAATATCGACCTTTATTTTGTTAAAAAAGATACCGTTTTAACGGATAGGCGCAACATATCTCCCGTATCAAAGCGCCTCACCTGACAATTTGTGTATTCACCCGGCAAATCGTAAATTTGCAAAGAGCACTCTTCATTCCGTCATCAGGCCCTTATCAACTAACCTCTCCACCTAAGGAGACGTAAGGAGACGTAACTTGGCATCTACTAACGGCGTTTTGTTGCAGGCTTTTCACTGGTACTTTCCTACAGGCGGCATTCTGTGGAATCAGCTCAAGGAAAGCGCCGCTAAATTGGCTGACGCAGGCTTTACCGCCCTTTGGCTACCCCCTGCCTATAAAGGTCAGGGAGGAAAAAACGACGTGGGCTACAGCGTATATGACCTGTTCGATTTAGGTGAGTTTGATCAGAAAGGAGGCGTCCCCACTAAATACGGCGATCGCGACCAGTATCTGGCGGCGATCCAGGCCTTGCAGTCAGCCGGTCTGCAAGTTTACGCCGACATCGTCCTCAACCATAAGGATGGCGGCGACACCACCGAAAAAGTCCTAGCCACTCCCTTTAACCGCTACAACCGCACACACCCCATTGGCGACAGCCAGGAAATCGAAATTTATTCAAGCTTCAAATTTCCCAAGCGCCAAGGGAAATATTCCAGCATGCAATGGAATTGGCGGCATTTTGACGCGGTCAATTACAATCACCTCAAACCTAACGACCTGGATACGGTTTACCTGCTCCAAGGTAAAAGCTTTGATAAATTTGTCAGTCTAGAGAAGGGAAATTACGATTTCCTTCTGGGCTGCGATCTGGACATGGACAATGAAGAGGTGCGCCAGGAATTACTGGACTGGGGACAATGGTATCTCGATACGACTGGGGTGGATGGCTTTCGGCTGGACGCCATTAAACATATTCCCTCGTGGTTTTTTGTTCAGTGGTTGGACCATATGCGCCGCTATGCTCAGCGGGATCTATTCTGTGTCGGAGAGTATTGGACAAGGAATATAGAAACTCTGCGCTGGTATCTCGATGCAACCTGCGGACAGATGTATTTATTCGACGCTCCGCTACAGAACAATTTCCATCAAGCCAGCTGTTCCTGCGGCGCCTACGACATGCGGCGAATCCTAGACGGATCCTTGATGCAACATCAGCCCGCCCTAAGCGTTACACTCGTGGAAAATCACGACACCCAACCCCTCCAATCCCTGGAAAATGTCGTTGAATCCTGGTTCAAGCCCTTAGCCTACGCCATTATTCTCTTACGGCGAGAAGGCTATCCCTGTGTCTTCTACGCCGACTATTACGGGGCCCATTACAAAGACAAAGGTCATGAGATTTGGCTGGATTCCCACCATTGGATCATCAACAAGTTGCTCTATGCCCGCAAGCATTACGCCCATGGCGAGCAGTACGATTATTTCGACCATTGGGACATCATTGGCTGGACCCGATTAGGCAATACCGAACACCCCAAAACCCTGGCGGTGATCATGAGCAACGGTCCCGGCGGCGGCAAATGGATGGAGGTTGGAAAGCAACATACTCAATTCGTTGATTTAACTGAACAGATTACAGAACCAGTTTCTACCAATGAGTGCGGATGGGGAGAATTTCGCTGCAATGGCGGATCGGTCTCAGTTTGGGTAGAGCATTAGGGGGGTAGGGGTGGATGGGGGGATGGGGGGATGGGGGGATGGGTGGGCTCTAAGGGGTTGTCTTATCCAATGACCAATGACCAAAATCCCTACAAGTGGGTTTTACCTTGTGAGCTTGTCAAGAAATCCGTTGACATATCTTCTTGACATTGGGACGTCTGATTCGTAATGATAGTTAACTGGCTGATTATTTTTTGCTCGGAACAGGTTTAAGTTTCCAAATGCCGCCATTTTTTTGGGCGATCGCTGGGGCGGCTACCTGTACGGCTAATGGGAGGATATAACGAATGACCTATGCGATTATTGAGACGGGCGGCAAGCAACTCAGGGTTGAACCCGGACGTTTCTATGACGTGGAGCGATTGTCCGCAAACGACAATGATCAAGTGACGCTAGATCAAGTCTTATTTATTGAGCACGAGGGTGAGGCGACGATTGGCCAACCTCGTATAGCGGATGCAACGGTAGAAGCAACGGTCATGCGCCATTTGCGAGGCCGGAAGATTATCGTCTACAAAATGCGTCCCAAGAAAAAGACACGGAAGAAGCAGGGCCATCGGCAAGAACTAACCCGACTGATGATTAATTCAATTAGTCTAAATGGCGATTGTCTTGCTGGCGCTTCTCTGGATTCAGTCAGTCCAGCAGTAGAAGAACCTGCTGTAAAAACTGCAGCTGTGGAAGTCGTGGAAGAAGCTCCTGTTGAGGACACTGCCGCCGCTAAGGAAGCAGCCTCCGCAGAAGATTAAACTCAGGTTCATTCGCCCGACTCTTCTAGTCAACCCTTAGGCGACATTGGTTTTAGGCGACATTGGAGGCGCTAGGATTCGGGGATAATGGAACCGAGAGCGACCACGTTCAAAGATCTACAGGCAATAGACAGAATAGGGAAAAATCATGGCTCATAAGAAAGGAACGGGTAGTACCCGT
>JASJDH010000546.1 GCA_030065175.1 Leptolyngbyaceae cyanobacterium MO_188.B28
TCTGGTTCGTCAATTTCGTCAAACAGAGCAATATGCAGCGCTCAACCGGTTACCCCACATTTTGCTGGAAACAGAAGGGCTGGCAGGCTGGGGCGGGGATGATCGGCGCTTAAAGCCTTTAATTAGGCGATACCCTTACATTTATGATCACAGTCTTCTGACTGAAGATAGCGATAAACAGCAGAAACGAACGGTTAAGGGGCTGAGAAGGAAGGCTGAACGAAAATTCGGAGTTGACTTAGTTCGCTATAACAGTCGTCGTTTGGGATATTTTGATTCAAAGTTCGTTGAAAACCCGACGTTATTGAGTGACTCTGAATTGGACCGCGCTCTGGAATATTACACCGGTAAAGTTGAACTCAACAGAACGCACCGAGATGTAGCGCTGTGTTTTTCTACCTACAGTCAGACAGTCCGGTCTTATCGAGAGTTTAAGGAAGAGTTTACGGATTATTTATTCACCCCCATTTCATCAATCGCGCCCAGTCCCGTTTGGAAGCAATTTAGCCGTCAACTTCGGCTTTATCTGCAGGATACTCTTTCAGACTTCGATTCAGAAAAATTGAATAGCTTTGTTCTGGTTGAAACCTGCAGGCGACTGCTCAATTATCTGATTGTGGATAGTCCACAGAATCCAAGTTTCCAAACTTTCATCACTCTGATTCGGGATATTGGATATTCCTTGACGGTGGGGCTGCTACTCAGGATCGTGTTGCTCTGCTCTGCCGCAAAACCTTGGCTGGAGCGATGCTTTTCTATTCTGTTTAATTTTCATGAAAAACGGTATAGAGAGGAGGTTCCTTGGTTAGTCAACTCTCTAGAGCATGTTAATGTGGCGTTGGCGACTAATTTTGGCGGATATGTCCTCTCTTGTCGCTAATTCAGTCAATACTTTACATTTGATATGTCAATGTTCAATATTGAGATGTTTGAGTAACCAATTTAGCCGGAGTTGAGCAAGTTCTATCACCCCCTCTATTTCTGGATTCACCGCTTCATTTTGCCCTGTTGACGAATCCTCTTCAAACTCAGGCTGACTGACGGTAGCGCGTAACCTATCCGCTAAGAAAATGGCCAGAGCGTGATAGAAATGCGCTGCAAAGGCGACATCTTGTTGCATTTTTCTAACCAGTTCAATCCGTGGGATAGCCCATACAATAGAGTCTTCAGCAGCTTTGACGGTGGCTGTAGGAGGGCGAGAATCAACAAAAGAGATTTCTCCAACCACTTCCCCTCGGTTAAGCTGAGCGACCTCTTGGTCATGTAGCGCTCCAACAAAGACAGATAATACTCCTTTTAAAACTAGATAGAGCGCATTAATGGGTTCCCCTTCATGAATTAATACGCCGCCAGTGGGAATTTCATAGAGTTTCCCAACCTGGATCAGCCACTCAAAGTCGCGATCGCTCAATTCCGCCAACAGATACAGTGTCTTTTTCATTAGCTATCTTGCTCCCAAAGCGCCCGGACAAGCCGAATCTCGTTATAGTCATAGGTGTCTCCCAGGTGCTCTCGAATGGTTCGCAGAGAACCCGCACCGACCTTATCGATCGCCTGACAAATAGTTTTCTGTCGCTCGGTAGAAACGAGTCGATCTAAATCAATTGGATGCGACGCTTCCAAAAGCCGGGCCAGATGGTCAATGATAGTACCCAAGCGGAGATCCCGTTCAGCGGCGATTTCAGACGGGGTAAGGCCCTGTTCAAAAAGCTTTAAGGTGACAAAATGGGTATTGGTCGGCGTCGTTTTGGAACGGAGGGGCGCAACCTCCCTAGCCAACGGTTCAGCCTCCATTGGAAGTCCATTTTCCTGGCAAAATGACTGAATTTCGTCAGTAAAGATCTGACCATACTGGTTCAATTTGCGATTTCCCACCCCTGAAATGCGAGAAAACCCATCCAGGGTGAGTGGCCGCTGTTGGGCCATTAACCGCAAACTCGCTTCTGGAAAAACGATATAGGGCGGAATGTTTTGCTCATCCGCCAGACGCTTACGAAGGGAGCGCAATCGCCCCAGAAGCAGCATTGCTTCTGGGGACATTTCCGTCGAGCTTGTCTCGACCGGGGTAGACTGTCCTTTCAGACGGTCCGAAATCGCCACCTGCACAGACAGCTGACGCTTCAGCACCTGCCAACTGCCTGCGTTGAGTTTTAAGACAGAGTAGCCGTCCGTTGTTTCTTCCACCAATCCCTGGTGTAACAACGATCGGCCCAACATTCTCCATTCATCGATACTCTTATCCTTCCCAATCCCATAGGTGGAGAGCTGATCGTGGCCGAGCCGAATCACTTTTTGTTTGCGAGAGCCCCGCAATACATCAATGATATGGGTCATACCGAAGCGTTCTCGACAGCGAGCCACACAGGAGAGAAACTTCTGGGCCTCAATCGTCCAATCTTCAAGCGGCGGCGGAGAAACGCAGTTGTCACAAGTATTGCATTGTCCAGGAAACTCCTCGCCAAAATAGCTAAGCTGGATTTTTCGTCGACAGACTGTACTCTCAGCATAGTCAATCATTTGTCGGAGCTGCTGGCGAGCGATCCGTTGTTCTTGCGGATCTGGCTTTTGATTGATCAGATAGTCCACGGTGGCCACATCGCCATAGCCAAAGAAAATAGCGCAGTGGGCGGGCTCGCCATCCCGGCCGGCGCGCCCCGATTCCTGATAGTAACTCTCTAGATTGCGGGGCAGGTCGTAATGGATAACAAATCGAACATCGGGTTTGTCAATCCCCATGCCAAAGGCGATTGTGGCCACCATTACCCGAACATCATCTCGAATAAATCGGATTTGGTTCTGGGTCCGTTCTGAATCAGACAAACCAGCATGATAAGGTAAAGCGGAAATACCATCCTGCTGTAGTCGAAACGCCAATTCATCCACCCGACGGCGACTGAGGCAATAGATAATGCCGGCCCCTTCAAAGGGTTTCAGGGTTTGCAATAGTTGACTATAGGCTTGTTTGCCTTTAGGTTGAACTTCGTAATAGAGGTTCTGACGATTAAAACTGGAGACATAAACACTGGGTTGTCGAAGCGCCAACTGATGAACAATATCCTGGCGAACACGCTCAGTGGCGGTAGCGGTTAAGGCCACAATTGGAACATTGGGATAGTTGCGCCGCAATGTGTCAAGTTGGCGATATTCGGGGCGAAAGTCATGCCCCCATTCGGAAACGCAATGCGCCTCATCAATGGCGAACGCCGCCAAACCCACCTTCTCAGATAAGAGTTGAAAAAACGGCGAAAAAGTTTCACTTAATAGCCGTTCTGGAGCCACGTAGAGGAGTTTTATTCGCCCCTCCATAAGCGCCTCCTGACGCGATCTCGACTCCTCTGAATTTAAGCTGCTATTGAGGAAAGTTGCACTAATTCCGTTATCTTGAAGCGCTTCCACCTGATCTTGCATCAATGCAATTAACGGAGACACCACAACGGTTACCCCCAGTTTAAGCAATGCCGGTAGTTGATAACAGAGGGATTTACCGCCGCCGGTGGGCATAACCACCAATACGTCCTGATTCTTTAACACCTCTTCAATAACTGGCCGTTGATTGAGGCGGAAATCGTCATACCCAAAGAAATGCTTGAGCGCCTTTTCTAAGGAAGGGAAAGAGGCGGGAGAAAAATTATCGGACATCTGCATAACGCATTGCACCCATCGCAGTTATTGAAGAAAAGGCAGGCGCTCAGAGACCCCTTTGCGTACGGTCAACTTGCCTTGCCTTTCATAGGGCTAAGCCAGGTTAGCCAATCGGCTCCAAGCAGAGTCTACTAGACGGATTACTTTCCGCCAGATTGACGGCCGTTGGATACCTAAAGCCCGATCATAACTAGCGTAGGCCTCACGATAACGGCCCAACCGTTGGAGCGCCGCGCCTCGGAACAATAAGGCCTGTTGATGACTTGGAGCCAATTGTAAAGCGTGATCGCAATCGGCAAGCGCAGCTTGAGGATTTTCTAAATGAATCCAGCAAACCGCGCGAAAAACCCAAGCCTCCACCGCATCAGTCCGAATCCTTAAGGCCGCTCCAAAACTCTCTAAAGCTTGAGAATACTGGGCTAAATGGGCTAAGGCCTCTCCCCGAGAATACCAAAATTCAAAATGGTCTGAGCATTGGGGCAAAGCAGCGTTGAGATACGATAGAGCAATTTCGTAATGATGACAGGCGAGAAGTTGAAAAATGTTCTGATAGAAAAATCCAGAACGGCTGTGATTAGCAGGTTCCAGTGAGGAAGAAAGGTTTGCGATTGACACAGTTAACAAAAGAGGTACGGGATCGATTTCAGGACATTGAGCCTAAACAACCCATCTCTATCTAAACTGCCAAGTAGATCAGAGATAACGGGTCGCCTGGTAGACACACACCCTTAGGCGGCAAGCGCTTAACCGAGTCTCTATCTAGACCAAAACCTCATCACGAGAGAGAGAGAATCATCACTATTAACGGGAGTAGTATATCCCCTCAGCTTTTTATCAGGTTTCCTTATTTCACATTTTTTAACGGCAGGGTAAGGGGCGTGTGCGGAGGGTTTAGAGGGGGATAGGGGATAGGAGCGAGGGATGGGGAAGATGGGGGAGATGGGGAAGATGGGGAAAAAGAAGGTGTAGAAACGTAACATGTTACGTCTTGAGAATGGGGGATGGGATGAGTGAGGGTAGGGAGGGATGGGGAAGATGGGGAGGGCGCAGAATTCAAAATTCAGAATTTCTCTCCCCTTATACTCCGCTATAAAGGCCCTCAGGAAAGAATTCCTGCATCTTTGCATGACATATTGTTAAGCAATATAACAAGATTGACGTCAAGACGGCTTGCTGTCTTGACAGCCCAGAGAAATTCCAGGTATCGTGACAGTCATACCCGGGTAACTACTATTTAAGTGTGATATGCAAGATAAGCAAAAGGTCACGTTATATCTCCCCCCAGACCTGCATCGCAAGCTCAAAATCCGCTCTGCGGTGGACGGTGAAGCGATGTCTGCTATTGCTGAACGCGCAATTGTCTTCTTTTTGACACATTCTGATGTGGTAGATGGGGTAGAAAGGTCTTATGGTCATACCCATCAAATTTATGAATGCCCCGAATGTTCAGCGGCCCTGTCTATGCGAAATAGCGATTTAATTGCGCTTTCCAGCGATAGACCGGGTGTGGATACTTCGGAAGAGATTCAGGTTGGCGCGGTTCAGGATCATTTAGTTCCTAATGCGTGTCATCCAGAGGAAGGGGAGCTGGTGCCCTGTTGATTATTTCAGCAATTGGGGCGCTCTTGACTAGGCTGTTTTTTCTTTAAGTCTGAATTCTAGCTAACTTCTGTTTGATTTCTAAGCATCACTGGGGTAATTCTTTTTTTCCCAGTGCCCGTTTTAGGTAGATCCTTTCCCGTCTTTAATTTAGGGCGATGGTTATGAGAGAAGAGCTCAGTGTCTTGATTCAAGCTCAATATCCTCTGATTTACCTGGTGACTTTTGAGGAAGAACGGGCTGAACAGACCATCGCGGCAGTTGCTCAGCTAAAGCCCCAGCGGCGGGTGTTTACCTGGACAATGACCCACGGCGTCGTGGAGCATGGTCAACCACGCAACGTTACCCAGCACAACAACACGGTTTCCCCTGAAGCCGCCGTTGAGTGGGTTATCCGTCAACGTGAGCCAGGCATATTTGTATTTAAGGATCTTCATCCTTTTCGAGATTCTCCCGCCGTAACTCGTTGTTTGCGGGATGCGATCGCCAGCTTCAAAGGCACCCATAAGACCATTATCCTGATGTCTCCTGTCCAGGAGATCCCGATTGAGCTAGAGAAGGAGGTCGTTCTTCTCGACTTCTCCCTCCCTGATCTGTCTGAGCTTAATCAGGTATTGTCAAAGGAGTTAGAGCAGGCAAAAGCGCCCAGCATTACGACAGAGGTTCGGGAAAAGCTGCTCAAAGCGACTCTGGGTCTTACTCGAGATGAGGCCGAAAAAGTCTTCCGCAAAGCCAGAGTCATGTCCGGCCGCTTGACAGAGTCGGAAGTTGACATCGTTCTTTCCGAGAAAAAGCAATTAATTCGACGCAATGGCATCCTTGAATTCCTGGAAGAGGATGAAACCATTGATTCCGTCGGCGGACTTGAGGAGCTGAAGCACTGGTTGAAGCAACGATCCAACGCCTTTTCCGAACGCGCTCGCGAGTATGGGTTGCCTCAACCCAAAGGCATGCTGATTTTGGGCGTTCCAGGGTGTGGTAAGTCCTTAATCGCCAAAACGACCGCTCGACTTTGGGGATTACCTTTAATCCGGTTAGATATGGGGCGAGTTTACGACGGCTCCATGGTCGGTCGGTCCGAAGCGAATCTGCGGAATGCGTTGAGAACAGCAGAATCCCTCTCTCCCGCCATTCTGTTCATTGATGAAATTGATAAAGCTTTTGCGGGCGGCGCGGGATCGGCAGATTCTGATGGAGGCACTTCCAGCCGCATTTTTGGTTCGTTTCTAACCTGGATGCAAGAGAAAACCTCCCCCGTGTTTGTAATGGCGACCGCCAATCGCGTC
>JASJDH010000547.1 GCA_030065175.1 Leptolyngbyaceae cyanobacterium MO_188.B28
CCATTGTGCTTTCGTAATTCTCGTTCATTGATCTCGAGGTGGGTTTTTGAGCAGCGTATTAACTCCTTTTATCGTTCTCAAGGGAGTGTCGTCACTCTACTTTTGCCTGAAATCACGGATTAAGCGCTTGCAACTAAACTCCACCTCGAGATCAATGAACGAGAATTACGAAAGCACAATGGCTGAGTTTTTCATGAGGATGATATGAGTCCTCCTCTCCGCGACTTCTAATCCAGCCATAACGTTGCGCCTGATTCCTCTGGCTACAGTATGAGTATTCCAAAACAAATCATTGATTGAGGAAATAATCATGTCTGAAGTCAAACATCAACAAAGCATTGAACAGCAAGGTCAACTCTCCGATGCGCAACTTGAAGCAGTTGCTGGCGGCGTTGACTTTGACCAGCTCCGTCGCGAAAACCTTGATAAGGATGCTGTAGATTTTGACCAGTTGCGCCGTGAGAATCTCGAAAAAGATGCAGTTGCGCACCCTGTGCAATAACAAGATTGTCGTAGATGGTTAGGACGCCTCTTTATCCTCTATGTCTAACCGTCTAACTCTCAGGCATTGAATCATTCTCCAGTCTTAGCAGAGAACTTATTTGGCGTCCCTCAAATTTAAAGCACTCTCCTTGCCTGAATCAGCTATATCTACATCAAGCCTCCAGTCTGTCGGCTGGAGTTTTTTCTATGCCTGAAAGCCCCAGCCATAGCGCTTATCAAGCCGGAGAAAGCTAGTTTAGCTAGCGCTATATTCCCTGTGAAGGCAATGCAATGCAAGTCAATGGGAAAACTGCAATGCAAGATTGAGTCTTTAGCTTAAAGCGGGAAATGATCGCTGCAATAGAAGTCAGAAGTCAGGAGTCAGAATTCAACTATAGACAGAATTCTGACTCCTGACTCCTGGCTTCTGCTTCCTGCTTTCTCTATGCCGCCTCAAGGAAAATTGTCCGTTTCCGATGTTTTCAGATTGCATTGCCAAGGAGTAATGCAACGGGAGGAGTGCAAAAGATTTAATGCAAAAGATTTAATGCAAAGAGATATGCCAGAACTCCCTGTTTAGCTCTCTTCCCAGTTTGCAATTCTGTTTGCAATTCAAAGCCAGTCATTTGAATCACTGCAATGCAAAATGCGTCAAACAGAAAGTGGGCAAAAAATAGGCTTTACCGGTAATAAGGGAATCGATATGGCTGGAGGGTTGATAGGGAGCTATTGCATCTCCATTTGGTGGAATTTAGAAGGGGGATAGCGCTCTTTAGACGCCATCCCCCTTAAGCATTACTCCTGTTGGCTGCTAATGTGAATTTTGGCTGGGAGAACTGTGGCTGCCGGCCCCGGGCCCTGAACTGCGCCGCCCCATGCGATATCGCTCCAACCGTTGCATCGCCATTTTTAGACTCATCCTCATCCGATTGAAGGCTTGAGCCAGCTTGCCGACTTCATCTTTAGAAAATTGACCAAATTCAGCTTCTGTGTCGCCAGTGCTGACCGCTTCTGCAATCATTGCCATGCGATTGATAGGCTTCACCACGTAGCGCTTAAGCCATAGGTTGACCATGAAAATCGCGATCGCAAACACCGCCACCACAATTCCCAAAATCAGCACTAGGGATTGTCTGGCGAGTTTGAGCGTAGTCGATGCAGGTACAGAAATGATCTGGGCTCCCACTACCTCATTTAGCTTCCAACCCAACCCTGCGTCTCCATACCGTTCAATCTGGCTTTTGGGCGCAACGTCTCGTGTACTGTGGCATTCTAAACAACTCTGCTTCTGAATCTTAATGGGGCGAGCGATGTAAAATAGGTCTCCGGCAGCGGTAGGCCGAATCCCTCTCTTTTCTTTCGAGCTATCCGCCTTCAAGCTTTCCTGCTTGCGAAACTCTTCTACAATAACCTTCTCGAAGTCATCTGCCTTATCCCGTAGATTGCTCGGATTTAGCGTAGCTTCTTTATAGAAAAATTCCCTGTAGTCATCGCTGTCCCGAAAAGTCTCAAATACCTCCCGAGCCGAATACGCAGGGATCACTTCCGGTAAAAACTCAGTATCCAGGCGGTCAATCAATTCAGGTTTGACCTGGGTGCTCGTGTACTCCCGCACTGAGTTCATCGTTTCCATTAGCATCAGGGCTTTAGTGGTAATTTGATCCTGAGCGGTGCGGTTCAGGATTGTGGATAAGGCTACTCCACTAGCAAGAATTCCCCCCAGGAATACGACAAGGAGAAGGATTGTAAATTTCTGACCTAATTTAAGATTTGTTAGCTTGAACATAGCATGCTGCCTTTTTAGCGGATTGGGGAGTAAGAAGGGTGTTTAGTCAATCAAGCCATCATGTCGCCTTAGAGATTTTTTCTCGCTAGATTAGCGTAAGGCGGGAAGAAGGACTCGATACGCTATCTTCAATACCTAAGGCTAAGGTAAAGAACCTACTTTAGTTACTCCAACCTAGCTAGGCAGAAATACGGATAAACTGAACGCTTTAAATAACTCTTCACAGCCCCCATCACTAGAAATCAAATCAGAAAAGACTATCTAGCGATCAGTCTTCAGCGATAGACAATTTGGGAATGGGGATCTGACTGGCTGCTTCCCGACTATTGTCAGTTGCTTCTATAGGTTGGCCCTGAAATTCTGATTCATCCTCAATATTTTACAAAAAGAACACAGCATAATGAATTCCATAACCTTAGCTTTATAACCTGTTCTGTTTATCTTTTCGACGGTCTAATGCATCAGGGGAAGTAGGATCTGCCGCCGACGAACCGCTGACGACCGGTGATCTGAAAATTTGGAGATAAAAAATGGTGTATTGGCACTACCCTAAGGGGGAGCGCGCTTCCCTGCGACCAAGCAAAGTGAACCCGCCTTGGCCGCATTGCGTAATCATTAAGAATGGGTTTGAGACGAGTGGATCCAGCCATCATGATTGCGATAGAACTTGAGCAATTCTCTGTTATGGGACTTCCTGTTCATGGGAGTCAGGACTATGTTGGTTGGTTAATCACGCGTTTACGTCAAGGCGCTGGGGCTCATGTTGTCACTCTGAACGCCGAAATGGCTATTCAAGCGGAGCAGAATCCTGCTTTGAAGCAGGTGATCCAGCAAGCGACGTTAGTTCTGCCTGATGGAGCGGGGATTGTCCTGTACTTTTTACTCAAAGGGCAGCGGTTAAAACGCTGCCCGGGTATTGAATTGGCTGCTGCTCTGTTACTAGCGGCCGGTCCTGAAGAGTCCGCATTTTTTTATGGGGGAGCGCCGAATGTGGCGGAAACGGCGGCTCGCAATTGGCGAGAAAACGCCCCTGAGCTTTCCATTGTGGGAACGCAACACGGTTTTTTGGCTCCTGAAGAGCAATCAGATTTCCATCAGCGACTCAAACAACTCCAGCCCAGCATTATCTTAGTTGGCCTGGGAGTGCCGCGTCAGGAATTATGGATTGAAGAGCATCGCCACCTCTGTCCTCAGGCGATTTGGATTGGGGTTGGCGGCAGTTTCGATATCTGGGCGGGGTTAAAATCGCGGGCTCCGGCTTGGTTTCGCAATAATCATCTGGAATGGCTTTATCGTCTCTACCAGGAACCTTGGCGATGGCGTCGGATGATTGCGCTGCCAATGTTTGCTTGGAAATCCATCACCTTTTCTTCAGATCAGTAGAATCCCAGCCCAGATTCACTGGGGGCAACAGTGTGCAACCTGTTTTGCAAATATTTTGGATGAGAAGGAAAGCAAAAAAACACATTTAGGGTCAAAAAAGCAAAATTGAGGGGGTTGAACCGCCATACGTGGTATTTTTTCTCTGAGCTAAAGGCATTGTGAATCCTATAAGGTCTTCTTAGCCTCTATCAGCTTTAACTGGCTCCAACTTCACAATAGAGGGGATTTCAGTTAAGTATTTTGAGATAGCTCAGTGAAAAAACATAGGTCTTGAGGAACTTGTAATTCCAATACTTTTGGCAGAGATAATCTATATCTGGATGAAATACAGAGCGCCGTTAGAAGTATGATTTTGCTTGACTTTAAAATGTATTGCATGCATTTCAGGGTGGCTTTGGGATTCAGATTAAATACTTGAAAATAATCTAAGAAATCTTGGATTCTATATTTTTTACAGTCAGCTTTTAGTCTGATTAAAGCTGACTAGACATGACTTGATAGAGTTTTCTATTTAGGGTGTGAGATATCAAAAAAATATCTTATCTATTAGATAATCAGATATTTTAGGATTGGTTTTTGGTCCTGAAATTATTGGCTGATAAGCATTTCAGGTATTCATGGTTGATTTGGGCGGCTTGGGTATTGTATTGGGAAAAAGTTGAAAAAAGGCCCTGACTATTGGAATTTTTCCCAAAAGGGGATGGTAAAAATGCCAGATATTTGAGTGAATTTACGATGAGGGTGAGACCCTACATTTGTAATTTCATCTATCAAGGGTGAGACCCTACATCCTTATTTTCACCTATCAAGGCAGAATATATTACTAAGAGTTCCCGCTCTCTTCGCCTATATCAGGGAAGAATTGGTAGTCAAGGCTAGAGTGCTACCAAATGTCAAGGTAAATTCGTTCATATTCTCCGCCAATCATCAACTAATTAGTTAGGCGGGTTATTTGAAAAAACGAAATCTACACGATACTCAGTATTGGAAAGTTATCAGTATTGATGGCTTATACGATTTGTGTGGATGCTTAGAAAGCTGATTGTTTTGTCAGTTTTCAGGGGATTTTTTATGCTTTTTTGGGTCGTAAAAAGTAATAGTTATTCGCTGGAACCTCTCAATCAAAAATAATGTCTTCTTGAATGGTTGTTGGCTACAAAAAATAACCATTTAAGGAACAGTCTTTGATATTGGTAAATCTAATTCGATGGCTTTTTCTAATGGGTGACAGTCGAACCGAAATGTCTAATTCTTGTGGGGTTGAAATGACTTCTAGCAGTCAAATTAATCAGGAAACCTCAAAACGAGCAGAATACGTTGTTTTTTCTGAAACTGATGCGAGAATCAGAAAAGATGTTAAGCAGCTGATCGAAGAGATTGAGACTAAAATTACCCAGGTTAGTCTGAGAAGTTCTACTTACGATGAACTGGGGCGTTTGCTTGATCTCTTGCCAAATGTGGAATTAACCAATGACGACAATATTATTAGCATGGCTGAACTGGCCGCCTCAATCCTAATCTCTCAATTAGAGATTGAAAATCTGGCGCTAAAAGAAGGCAAGACGGATGCTCTAAATAGTTTGCCGAGTAATCTTAATGACTGGGCTCAAAAAATATTTTTTAGGTCGACGTCTAGTAACATTACCTTGGCAAAGCGGATCCGCAAAAAGATTGCTAAGGAAATCAGGATATATCAGAATCCATTGGCGGCTGTACTCAGTGCTGGAGGGTCTCCCGCGGCTCAATTAATTTCTGGCCTGACCTGGTTTACGATTATTTTTATGATGTTTATTGGTCTCGGGGCTTTTAGCATTTTTGTGATGAAGGCAAGAGTCGAAAGCACGGGCGAAGCTTATAATTTGGGGTTTGACCAAGGGTATCAGTTGGGGAGCGATCAAAGCTCTGAGGCAGATCCGTCGGCTGCTCCAGAGGGCGGCGAGGAGATAGATCTCAACGTTCTACGTAATCAGTCGATAGCATCATCTAGGATTCTTGTTGACGCCACAGGTCACCCTAAAGCGGGTATTGTTAAACATCTAGATACGACGGATCTCGTCGTTGAAACGTTAGCGGGCAGACGAGAAGGCCGAGACGATTTTCTCTTTTCTTCCCGGGAGATGAGTGGCGTTTATCTGGTGATTTTTGCGGGAGGATTAGGTAGTATCGTCAGTGTGATGATTAGGTTGAGATCCCTTGACTCCCAAAATCGCTCGCAGTCGGTTATCCCTTTCTTTGTTGGCTTTTTTAAGCCTTTTATAGGAACTGCATTCAGCTTATTTGTCATCGCTCTACTGGAAGCGAAAGTGGTTATCATCCCGGCTTTTGAGCTGGATAGCGATTTGAAAAAATACTTGTATTTTGTAGTTGCCTTTACTGCAGGATTTAGCGAGGTTTTGGTGCCCGATCTGTTGCATAAAACGGAAAGATCGCTTGCCAAAGACAAGTAATGTAGGTGGAGGAGTATGTTTTAGAAGTGTGGACTGATGTCTAGAACATTGACGCTGCTCAAAAAAACGAACAGATCTATTCTAAAGGCGATGACCGCCCCCAATTATCTGGGTGTTGTTAATGGGCCGCTGCAGCGCCCCTTACCCTTGAAATATTTGATTGAATTAGCCATGAACTTGTTTGCTGTGAAGTTGTTATTCATGACGCCACGAGCATTGCAGATGAAACAGTTTGCTCTGAGCATTATAGAAGAGGCGGTTAGACTGGAGGCGTCCAACTTTCCACAATAGAAAATTACAAGTTCTGTCATCTATCCCCAAAAGTTAGCATCTTGACTTTTGCTTAGGGAGTCTTAATCAAATAACGTCCCAATTTCAGGCATACTGATTTAAGGACGCAGGATCCTGCGTCCTTAA
>JASJDH010000039.1 GCA_030065175.1 Leptolyngbyaceae cyanobacterium MO_188.B28
CTGATTTTCAAAGACATCAAAGTCATAAAAATCGAGCCTCTGAAATCATTGGATTGCATTTAACTGCGGCTTGCCTCAACTCGGGGGCTAACCGAAGAAAATAACACAAAGATTCAGAGTGTCATTTATCCTTACAGGTAGGCGCTTCAATTCGGCTTGAACGCCTTTGCTCTCAACAAGTAAGAAATTCGAATCCCCTGTTCATATTTTTCCCGCTTCCACGGTTTTTTCTGAATGCTCTATCTTAAGAATCTGACTTACCACCCCACCGCAAGTCCAACGGCGATTCTGAAGGCAATTAATTTGGAATTGGCGCCTCAGCAAATGGGACTGATTGTGGGGCCAAGCGGGTCTGGAAAGAGTACACTGCTAGAGATTTTAGCTGGGCTAGCTCAAAAAACATCGGGTCAGATTTGTTGGCGAGATCAAGAATTAACCCCCGAGGCTTTACGTCAATTGGGCGGATTAGTTTTTCAATTTCCAGAACGCCATTTCTGTGGACATACCGTCTTAGAAGAACTTCGGCTGGGACATCCAGAATTGAATTCCGACAAAATTTATCAAGCGCTAGATGCAGTTGGGTTAATCCATCTTTCGCTTCAGGCTGAACCCCACGCCCTCAGCGGTGGACAGCAACGGCGCTTGGCGTTGGCGGTGCAACTGATTCGTCAACCCTATTTGCTGTTACTGGATGAACCGACGGCTGGGCTCGATTGGTCAATGCGACGACAGTTAGTGACTTTATTAGCCAAACTCAAAAAAGATTGGAGTTTGCTAGTGGTGTCCCATGACGCGGCGGATCTGACTGCGATCGCAGATCGATGCTGGACCCTAAGCCACGGTCAACTTCAGATTGCAGACCCGGCTAGCTTGATCTCAGGGGAAAATTCCCCTCAGCCAGCGGTTTGAGGTGTTAATCTGTTAACCGCTCAGTTATCGGCATTTATGTAGACGGTAGAGGGTAGGCAGTAGGCAGACAGTCAGCCAGCCACTGTGTACTTGGAAACCCTGCCTACCGCCTAATGCCTACCCTCTACTTCCTCAAAACGTAAACCAGAAGTAACCTAAGCAGGTTTTAACCTTGGAGATACCAGAACTTCCGAAAAACCCTGAAATCTGGCGTCAGACTTTGGGTTGGTCGCCAGCGCCGAAGCAGGAGCTATTATTCCAGACATTATATGAGCAGGTCTTAGCGGGCAATCGTCAATTCAACCTGACTCGAATTACTGAGCCCACAGAATTCTGGGAGAAACATCTTTGGGATTCTTTGAGCGGCGTTGCCCCTTGGCTCAGTCAAGACGATTCACCCGGCCCCTTTGCATTGACTCTCCCAACCCCTAATCCGAATGTGATTGACATTGGCGCCGGGGCGGGGTTTCCCGGCATCCCAACCGCGATCGCGAAATCGGATTGGCGACTTACTCTACTCGATTCCACCCGCAAAAAAGTGAAATTTCTGACCGGTCTCTGCCAACGACTGTCTCTACAGAACGCCATTGCGTTAGCCGAAAGAGCCGAAACCCTCGGTCGTCAACCTCCGCATCGAGAGAGCTATGATATAGCGCTGATGAGAGCCTTAGGCCCAGCGACGACTTGTGCAGAGTATGCGCTGCCATTACTCAAACAGCAAGGATTAGCAATCCTGTATCGGGGGAAATGGTCCCCAGATGAAGCGGATGAATTGCAGGCCGCCGCCCAGCAGTTAGGCGGAGCCATTGAACATGTGCAGATATGGTCAACGCCGCTGACCCAAAGCGTCCGACATTGCCTTTATCTTCGAAAAGTAGCGCCGACCCCTGATGAATTCCCCCGAATGATAGGCGTTCCGTCCAAACAACCCCTCGGCAAATCTTTCCCCTTCCCTATCCCCGATTCTTAATGGTCATCACCTGCACAATTTGCAACGCAGTGTCCCCCGGAATTTCCAAAATTCGATAGAGATCGTCTAAAAACGCCTGCTCTTGAGAGGTAACGGCGCCATCAACCAGCACCAAATCGGTCGCAAGGGCAAACGCAGTCTGTCGCAATTCATGGGGCAAGGAAGTTTTGGCCAGGGTAATCAGAGAGTTCGGGCCCTGCTGCTTGAGTAAGGACATGAGTTTATCCATTAATCGTTGCATCACATCATTGGAGTAGCTTCTAAAAAGCTGCATGCGGGAGAGCAACATCGTCATTTCTTTTCCTTCCTGGTCAGAGAGGTATCCATCTGAAGCAATCGCGACTAAACAGATCGCGGCAATGGACTCTGCAGGACTCAGCGTCACCTCTGTAATCCCTTTTTCAGCATTGAATATCCCATCAAACAGGCCCATCAACCTTCCTCCTCTATCTGTCTTTTCATCTTGCCCTAATCACTTCAGATAGCGCCCTCCTTGTTGAAGAGACTTTACAGCTCAAAGACGCCCAACGCTTGCCGCCCCCAGATAACACCCCAAAAATATAGCGCCTATTTATAGGCTAGAAATAACAGCCACAAGCTTTGAAGGTAATCCACTCTTCCCATCTGCTTGGGCAATATATTGGTAAAAATTCCACCGCGCCCGTGGAAAATGATAAGAGGGATGTGTCTGCTGCAGGTAGCCTATGAGCCTTTGTATTAACCCCCGATGTCCACAACCCGATCACGTCAACAATTCTACTAACCAGTTTTGCCAGGCATGTGGATCTGACCTGGTCCTGCTGGGGCGCTATCGAGTCATGCGCCTGTTAAGTGACAAAAGCGGCTTTGGTAAGGTTTATGAAGCCTACGAGCGAAGTACGCCCAAAATTCTGAAGGTCCTCAAAGAAAGCCTGAATACCAATTCAAAAGCCGTTCAACTATTTGAAAAAGAAGCGGCCGTCCTGATTCAGCTCAAACATATTAGCATTCCCAAAGTCGACCCTGACGGCTATTTCTTGTATTACCCCAAAAACGGGACTGAGCCGCTACGGTGTCTGTTAATGGAGAAAATTGACGGCCCCAATCTAAAGCAATGGATGCAACAACAAGGCAACCATCCCATTAGCGAAAAACAAGCGATTAACTGGCTACATCAGCTAACGACGGTTTTACACCTAGTCCACCAGAAAAACTATTTCCACCGCGACATTAAACCCGATAATATTATGCTGCGACCCACCGGACAGCTAGTGTTGGTGGATTTTGGAGCGGCCAGAGAAATCACCCAAACCTATCTGGAGCACCTGGGCAGCGCCGCGGGAGTGACCGCCCTCAGCTCAGCCGGATATACCCCACCGGAGCAAGAACATGGTCAAGCAGTGCCTCAATCCGACTTCTACGCCCTAGGTCGAACGATCATTTATTTACTAACTGCTAAGTTTCCCACCGATCGAGGGATTTACGACTCCCTGAAAAATACCTTCAATTGGCGGGTCTATGCGACTGAACTGTCGCCAGAATTTGCCGATCTAATCGATCAGATGATTGCGCCCAGTGCGTGCGATCGACCGAAGGATACCCAGGAAATTTTGGACAACCTGGCTGAGATCGCGAATCACCCATCCAACATCGCTGCCCCCGCCAGCCGAAATCTTCCCACCGCCCCGCTGACCGAGATGCCTCCCGCCACGTTTCAAGACACCCGGGGCAAACATACATCCTTGCAGCTCAATCAATCGACCCTACAGTCAACCCCCGCCAAGCCCAAACGGCCCTCGAAACTAATATTGGGGCTGGGCGGCCTCATTCTTATAGCCGCAGGGGTTGGGGCCTATACCGCTTGGAGCCAATACCAACAAACGATGCGTCAAGCATCAGCCCCAAGCCTTGCCTCATTAAACGCCAAAACTCAAGACGTCAGTTTGATCAAAACGCTATCCGGCCACGCTAACGCCATTAATGACTTCGTCCTGAGCGCCGACGGCAACACTTTGATCAGCGCTAGCGGCGATAAAACAATTCGGCTGTGGGATCTTTCAACCGCAGAAGAAATCGGTGTGCTTCAGGGAAGTAAAAGTTTTATTAACGTCCTCACCCTAAGTTTTGATGGGCAAACAGTGGTCAGCGGCGGCGCCGATGGCGTCATTAAGATCTGGTCGCTAGAAACACGTCAGGAAATCCAAAGCTGGGTCGCCCACCCCAGTGCAGTAAACGCACTCGCGATGAGTCCGGACGGTAAATACCTGTTTAGCGGCGCAGCAGATGGCGGCGTTAAGGTCTGGACGCTTGGCGCCGACGAAGAATTAATCGTCTTAGCGGGCCATCCCAGCGCTATCAATGCGTTAGCAGTCAACCACGATGGTCAAACCCTGTTCAGCGGCGGCGCTGACAAAACTATAAAACAATGGAATATTCAAACCGGGGAAGAACTGCAAACATTCAACGGTCATACCAGTTATGTGAATGCATTGCTGATCAGTCGAGACGGCCAATTTCTCCTCAGCGCCAGCGCTGATCAAACCATCAAAAAGTGGGATCTTGCAACCGGAGAGGCGGTTCATTCCTTCACAGGACATTCTGCCTTCGTTAACGCCCTGGATATTAGTGAAGATGGACAATTCCTCAGAAGCAGCAGCGCCGACAAAACGATCAGAGTGTGGGATTTCAAGACCGGCGATCCACTTCAAACCTATACCGGGTTTGAATCCTATGTAGGAAAATTCATCCTCTGGGGGAATGGAAAAATTATCACATCCAATACTGAAGGCAATAGGATTGAGATCTGGCAGGCCAGCAGCAGTTCCCTCGGCCCTTACTGATTCAAGGCCCGAATCAGCTGCTGGAGACCTGAGAAAAACCCTTTTTGGGATTTGACCGGAGTTGCGGTATTACCGCCTTCAGCGGGCTCTTCCGCCGATTCATCCATAAACAGATTCGCCAAAACTTCGCCTACGGGCCGCTCAGGGAACTCAGCCAACAGGTCATACCCCCCTTCGGTCTCTCGCCAAACTTGCCAAGGTTCAGGATAGCAGCGCAGGATTGCGGCTCCCTCTATGGGCCTGAGATAGTAGCAAGACTCCAGTGTTTTTAAGAACCGCTCCCTAACTTTTCGCGCAGCGTAGCCAATCCCGACGATGGCGATATCTTCTAACTTAGGCGTAAACAGAACAACGGGCCGCTCACCGGCCTGATTGCACATTTTCTCCACTGCTTCCACTTCTACGGCGGAGGGTTCTACCAACAAATACGCCTGATCATCCGGCTCCATTTGCCCTTTCAGTTCCCCCATCCCCCGGACTGTAAAGTCAAGATCGCCCCAATCCCGCCGGGCTAAGGCGGCGGCGCCCGCGTCGGGAAAATAGACTTTGAATGTCAGCCCCATCTCCTGAAACACAGGATAAAATTGCTGCGCCAACGGCATCACTCTGATTTCAGGGAAAACTAACTCCACCTGCAATCGCGTATAGCCGTCGTTGAGGGCGGCTTGCACGGCGCCTTTAGCTTGCTCGACTGCATCTTCAAGACTTTTTGGGAGTTCTGCCATAACGTGAATTTGAAACCTCTGTTGCTAAGTCTGAGAAACCATAAGTTCTGACAAAGCGCGCTGCAGCACCTGGCGCAAAACCATGGCTGTCCAGTCAATGTCAGCGTCTGTGGTCTGACGCCCCAGGCTTAGGCGAATGCCGCACTTAGCGGTGCGATCGCAATAGCCCATCGCCTGCAAAATAGGACTGGGATTCAGCTTACCACTGTGACAGGCTGATCCCGCACTAATCGCAATGCCGGCTAAATTCATTCGCCGCACCAGGGTCTTACCACTCACCCGTTCCCCATCCGCCGGAAGAATACAAAAGCTCACATGATGGGGCAATCGACTACGAAGATCACCGGTCGGCTCCAATTCCGGCACATCTGCTAGTTGGTCAAATAAACGGTCTCTGAGCCGCATCAGCCGCAGCGTTTCGGTGGGCATCTCTCGGGCCGCCAATTCCGCCGCCACGCCAAAACCAGCAATGCTAGGGACGGCTTGGGTGCCTGAGCGCAATTTCATCTCCTGGCCGCCGCCTCTGAGCAGCGGCTCCAGCTCTACTCCAGGCCGCACATACAGGGCGCCAGCGCCTTGCGGACCATAGAGTTTATGGCTAGAAAGGGAGAGTAAATCCACCGGCAGTTGCTGGACGTTGAGCGGTAAGCGCCCTGCAACTTGCACCGCGTCAGTATGAAATAACGCCCCATGCTCTCGGCTAATCCGACCTAGAGCTTCGATCGGTTGAATGGCGCCAATTTCGCTCTGGCCATAGATCACCGACACCAGCACAGTATTGTCCCTCAGGGCGGCCTGGAGATCGAGGGGATTCACTAGTCCCTGCCGATTGACCGGCAGCCGAGTCACTTGCCAACCCCACTGCTCCAGAGCGCGAACCGGTTCTGAGATAGCTGAATGCTCCACACTTGAAATAATCAAATGCTGGGGCTGGAGATATCGTCTCGCCACCCCCATAATCGCCAGATTATCGGCCTCGGTGCCGCCAGAGGTAAAGACAATGGCGTTCAGCGGCGCATTCAGCAAATCGGCCACCTGCAAGCGCGCCTGCTCCATCACAGTGGCCGCCCGATTCCCCCAATGATGAAGGCTGGAGGGATTCCCCCACTGCTGAGTCATCACCGCTTGCATAGCTGCGATCGCCTCCTCTCGAGGCGGCGTAGCGGCGCTGTAATCTAGATAGATTTGCATAGGCTCCCTCGAAACAAGCATCATTCACCAGACGATCGCTACCACCAGCATATCCTTCCAGTGAGCCCTCATGTATTAAGGCGGATTGAGTATGTATTCGGGAAAACCGGCCGTCAGAGGAACGAAAGGATCCGGGAGACGCCGCCTGCTAAACTCGGACAATTATTGCCGAGATAGCAGTCAGGAGGCGTCGGCATGTCTAATCTACAACTATCAGAAGCCCCATCTGTAGTCGATCAAACACCTGCTTGACTTTAAATTGTTCAACAGGGCTCAAGGGATTTTCTAACGATAAGGCGGCTTTCAAAAAGCAACTCTGATCCCAAGCGGTAATTTTTCCAGAGGCTAAAACACGTTCAGCAACCTGGGCTAGTGGGGGCTGATAGCTCATTTTCTTGAATCTCCATTAGATGCTTACCGGAGAATGCACCTGACCCATACCCTAGGGAAAAAGCGCAATGGCATTGAGCTAATTCGCATCGTCTTAGTCTGGAGGAATGTACTAAATACACAAAGGGTGTTTCGGGTAATGACTAGATAAAGCTTCCGCTTCAAAGATAAAGCTTCCGCAAAAACACTGTAAACAGTTAATAAAGATTCTAAGCCTCTAATTTAAAGTGACGCATTATTACTGACCCCTCCCCTTGACTTCGCTCCTACTATAGGAAAGTCCTTACCATTAGGGTATGCATCTATCCCACTTACAATGGGAACGTTCGAAATGGGGACAGTGGGGGATCCTTTTAATGCTGGGATTCTTAATGTTTCTCGGTTTCACCCGTTGGCGCAGTCGATCGACGGTAAATCCTAGCCTCCAACCTCTGCCTCAAGATCCCTATATTCAAGTTTATTTCAACCATTCAGAAGCCAATATTTACATCGAACCCTATCGAGGGACCCAACGTTTAGGAGACAATTTAGAACAGGTCATGATTGAGACAATCAATCAGGCTCAGACGTCAATTGACCTGGCGGCGTATGAATTAGGATTGCCCAAGCTGGCCCGGGCGCTCCGCGATCGCCATCGAGCGGGCGTCCAGATCCGAATCATTTTAGACAATCAGCACAATCGCGCCTGGAGTGAGGTGAGTCCATCAGACGTTGGCGCATTGCAGGGGAGCGAGCGCAACAAATATGAAGAATTTCGCCACCTTGCCGATCAAGACCGCAATGGCCAACTGAGTTCAGCCGAAATGGCCGAGGCGGACGCCCTGCACATCCTGAAAAAGGCTCAAATCCCGATCCTTGACGATACGGCCGACGGGTCTAAGGGCAGCGGCATCATGCACCATAAGTTCATCGTGGTAGACAACCGCCATCTCATGACTGGATCGGCCAACTATACCACCAGCGGCGTCCATGGCGATGGCTTAGCGCCAGACAGCCGAGGCAACGCCAATGCCCTTCTGAAAATTGAGAGTCCAGCGTTAGCAAACCTCTTCACCCAAGAATTTGAGCTGATGTGGGGGGACGGTCCAGCCGGGCGAAAGAATAGTCTGTTTGGGTTACAAAAGCCCTATCGACCCACGCGTCAAATCACGACACCAGGCTCCGTTATTGATATACAATTCTCCCCCACCTCTCGAAAACTGCCTTGGTCTGAGAGCGTCAATGGCGCGATCGCCCGAACTCTGAGCAGCGCTGTCCAATCGATTGACCTGGCCTTATTCGTCTTTTCCGACCAAATGATCAGTAATCAATTAGCCCAAAAAGCTGAAACGGGTCTATCAGTCAAAGCCTTAATTGATCCCAGCTTTGTCTATCGGAATTATAGTGAAGGACTCGATATGCTAGGGTTGGCGATTCCCGATCATCGATGCCAATACGAATCGGGCAATCAACCCTGGGAGCAGCCCATTCTGTCAGTGGGAACTCCGGAATTGCCTGCAGGCGACAAACTTCACCACAAATTTGCTCTGATTGACGACAGAACAGTCATCATCGGTTCACATAATTGGAGTAACGCCGCCAACGAAAAAAATGATGAGAATCTCCTAGTCATCCAAAACCCAACGGTTGCAGCCCACTTTCGCCGGGAATTCGATCGCCTCTACCGCTCAGCCAACCTGGGCATTACCCCCAAGCTACAAAAGAAAGTTCATCAGCAACAACAGAAATGCAACCGCTAATTTGAGATCGATCGGTCAATCGAGCCTATGAGTTGAGAAATATTAATACATACAAAGCCCCCAAGTCTTTAGTTAATCGCTACGATCGAGATATGCATCCCAAGGTCAAATGAAAAAATGCCTGGGCTTGGGTCGCATATTCGCTCGTAGTTACCCTTAATAAAATGACCCTGGCGCTCCTACCAGGGTCATTTCTTCATTGAATTAACGGTTGTTAGGCGGTTGCTAGACAGCTTTTTTTACTTGTCTTAGATTTTGGCCTCAAAAGCTTTGAGGCTGCCGGACGCTAGAGGAGCCTCAAAGAGCAAGAGTTGGGAAAAAAGAGAGTTTTGTAGATGGCGTCTCCTTTTCCCCAACTATTCTAAAGGCTCACTCAATAACGCTAGGATTGGCCGCCTTGTCCCCTAAATCACCCTAAGAGTTTGTCATATTATTTTGATGAACATAGCCATACGTATGAACCGCCTCAACACTACTCATAAAACTAGCTCCACCCTGCTCTAGCGGTTGTTCAGCTTGCTTGAACTTATGCTCTTTAGCGAGCCACCAGCAGAGTAAAGCCATTAGGATCAGACGAGCAGTGATGGTAATCATTGTTCACCCCTGAGTGAGATAGATGAGAGTAAATGTTTTTGATTGACGCCTACCAATATAATGAGCAATTGTCAACTAATATAATGAGTAATGGATAAAAAGATCAACATATAGCAATATCAATTCATGATTCATAAACAAATCAAGCTGTCATTGATGTCAACGAATTGATAGTGTATTAATCGTCAAAATTTGTGGCGATTTATGAAGCGGAGGGGAATAGCCGCGGACAACATGTGTTGCTTTTTATACACATTTTCAGAATTAACATCGACTCCAAGTCATCATGGCTAAAAAATCTAAAGGATTCCGTCAACTCCCCAATCGGCGGCAAGTTCTCCAACATGGTGAAAAATCCGAAGGGGGAAGCCAAGATGTCCGAGGCGCTAGAAATCTTTGCCGCCCCCTATCTGGCAGAATTCAAAGGTTATCAGGGGCGTAGCGCATCAAAACCGTTAGTGGAGTTGGGTTTCATAGCTTCAACCCAACCTAGGTAAAAATCGTTTGTCAGGCAACCAGGTCTAAGCACCTGGAACAAACCTTTGTCTATAGAATAAACTTACCTGAGTGAGGAATCTCGGATTGTCAGAAATCATAGAGACAAGCATCCTAATTTCATCGTGATTCTATCCAGTTTATTAGGAGCTGAGTTCAGTTGCGGAGCTACTAACTCGAGAACGGCATTAGATGGGAGAGCATCAAACCCACTCCGACATACAGTGACCTTTTCCACACAATGAAAGACTCTCTTTTCATTAGTTACTCTCGTCAAGAAACGCCGTTTGTCAGTCATCTCTTTCGAGAACTCAAAAACGCCGACCATGAAACATGGTTAGATTTTCACCACCTGGTGCCAGCTGAAAAATGGGAAGAGCACATTGCCCGGGCTATCGGAAACAGTCAGGTGTTCTTACTCAGCGTTTCTGTTGAGTCCATCAAGTCTAAGAATGTAGAGTATGAATGGAGACGGGCAATTGAATTTGGAAAACGAATTGTTTTAGTTATTTTTGAAGCTACTGAACTGCCGCCTGAGCTTATAAATTGCGAGTGGATCGATTTTCGCACCTCATTTAGGAAGGGCGTTAAAACACTATTGGTTCAATTAGAATACCCGGGTTTCCAGAACACTCCCCCACCTCAGTCTGGATTTAAGACATCACCCACCGTTTGGATTGCTTTCTCTATCAGTTTACTAATTAGCCTCATAGCACTATTCAACTTTTGGACCATTTCCATTCCATATCACTTATTCCCATTACCCTATCGAATCTTGAAGCGAAACTTCATATTCTTTGATGTACAGGGAGTACTCCTAATACTCCCTGTCATGACGTTTCTGAGCTATGGCTTTGCCTCTGTATTTGTCGCTGATGATTCTATTTCGTTCGACATCTTAGTAATAGCATTCCTATCGAGTCTTCTTGCAGCGCCTCTTATGTTGGTCTTATTACGCTTGCCTGGAATGAGACGATGGGGTAAACCAATGGCGTCGGTTCCAATTTTCGCCCATCGTTACAGTCCCCCAAAAGCAATCAATGTGAGGCCCATGAAGGTCATGCTGGATTTCGCGGCTGAAGATAGGCGCTATGCGCGGACCATTATGCGGCAGTTAAATCGGCACGGCCATCAAATCGTAACGGATGAATCATCCGCTGAAGCCATTATCGTTTTGATGTCAAATTTTAAAAAGACTACAGCCTATAATCCAGAGGAAAGTGTCATTTTCCCCGTGCTTTTACAAGATATTAGCAATATTGATGCTAAGCTCGCGCCGATTCAGTGGATTGACTTTCGACGAGGTTTGCGAAATCTGAAGCACTTCTGTATGCTACTGCCCAATCCCACTAAGATGCTCAATGCGCTTGGCATTGTTCCCATGGGTCGGCAAGTAGTTCTCCCCCCCCTTATCCAGGTTCTAGTCTATTTTCTAACGTTATTAGTAGGTCTGATGGTTGGCGGAGCTGGACTGTTCACAGTTGCCTTAGGAAGCCACATGGAGAGTTCTGGAGAGGTTATCGCCATTGTATTTATGTTTATAACGATACTGGCAGCCGCATTCCTGGCAGTTTCAGCTCGGCAATCTCTACTCTCTAGACAAGGGCGATTAGCAACTTTTCGAAATCTCACTCTAGGCTTGGTTGGTCTCGTTTTCTTATGGATAGTTCAGTTATCTATTGCTACTGTCTCAGCCCCAGCTTGGGATAACGAACTTCCCTTAGCAGATAGGATTAACGCCACAGCAGGTGTTGTGCAAATTTTGCTTACTTTACTTTTCTTGGTGGGGTTGGCTATGTGCATCGCCTTATGTCTTTGGTATTGGAAAGATTTTTATAGATGGATACCTTGCAAGAAGAAGTGAGCGTTATGGATCCTGAGTGGAGCCTAAAAATTGATTGAGTCTTAACTTGAGGCAGTTAGAACAGTCTAAATACAGTCAAATTAGTAGTGGTCTGGCACAGCTAAAATAGTGCGAATATTAATGATTGGCGAAACGCCAGAACCCTTGGATTCGGTTCGTTACGCTCCGCTAACGACACCCTACGCTAATGCACTATTTTAGCTGTGTCACGGCACTGTGGTATAGCCATTACTGGAGATTTCATTATGTATCATCGCTCTATAAAGCTGAAACTTTTTGAATATCTTAATCTAGTCAGTAAACTTCATTGCATTGATACTTAATACCGTAGCGATATATCCTAATCGTGGGTGGTGCTGACTTTCTCATGAGGTGGTGGAAATTGGCGCTTGATATCTAACCAAACTACATACTTTGACCCTTTGCCTTTTGCTATGGAAAATATGCTTTTATTTATATCTTTATGGGTGTTTGGCTGGATTCTTTGTTCAATCATTTATATGGTATCAGATTTTAATAAGGCGAAATACTTAAATGAGAATTGGTCTTTTCTAAAAAGTATTAAATTCACACCGAATTTAATTGTAATATGGCCTTTTACTCTAGCTGCTTATATTTGGTTCAATATAAGATTAAAATTGGATAATTCAATAGAGCTTCCAGAAGGCTTAGAAGCAGTAGAATTATCAAAAGAATCATCTCAGATAGAATAATAATTTTTAGATGGCTTGCCGAAATAGATTTTTTTAAAAAAAGCGATTGCTTCTTAGCTTTAGTAGAGTGGACATTGCCGACTATATCTTCTATCACCACCCTCTACTTTCTATGTTTTCGCTAGACTTTTTTGTGTTTTTGACCAAACTCTTGTGGGAACGTTAGGAGCTTCTTCTGCTAAGCGATCTATTGCTTTTCGCAAAGGGGTAATCAGCTCTTTCGTCAGTTTTTCTTCTAAAGACATCAACTCTTCAATCTCACGACGTAATGCGCCATATCGTGCAGCGACAGTGCGATGTTTCTCAGCTCTTTCTGAAAACTTCAGAAAGGTTTGTAGACCTGTAAGCGTGGCTGCTAGAACACTAACTAAGCCTCCCATGAGTTTAGCGCTTGTTTCTACAGATTCCCCTAGAGTGGCAAAAATAGAAGTACCCAAAACTGTTGAGAAAATGACAGAAGAAATACCTAATCAGTAATTCATCCGGTCAAAAACTATAGCTGATTCATAGTGAGAAAATTGTGACTCGCGCAAACGACGATACCAATTCTCGAGTAAACCTTCTATAGATGTCTTCATTGCCAGTAAAAATTGACTTTCAGAACAATTGTAACTTGGCTAAGAGAGAATCTATCGGGAACAATTACCCGGCGCTTCATATTTTTTAATGATCTATTCTAAACATCATGAGTTGAGTTCAGTAAAAGTACATGGGAATAAAAATCACCCTCAAGGGTACTATCAAAATCTCATCCAAACTCTCATACTTTCCTCAAAGGCTTAACCCTCAAGTCTAAATTTGACGATTTGCAACTAGGAGAGTGTCTGAAAAGTCTTCTAGACGTTGTTTGGATACCTAAACCACTTAGAAATCACCACGGCAGAATAAGCATTCTAAGTCCTTCCAAAATTGACTTAGAGTGCTTATAGCACGCAAGTCAGCCCCCTTTAAACATCCTCTAAGCCAAATCTCATTGTGCAAGGCTATCTGTCCAGCAGACACTTAAGTGCGCCACTATATCAATACGTTATTCCCTCGAATATTTCTTAACAAGAATGTCTATAATTTGCAAAAATATAGAACACAATGTATTCCCCATGAGGCGGCATAATTATCTTATAAATAGGTGAAACTGCCGATTAGATCTCCTTGGAATCAATCAGCATATCTGGATAATTCAGTACTTATTGATATCATCAATCTGGAATGAATGTATATTCGTACTGCCTTTTCTGGTGTTGTCTAAAACTGGTTTATAACTTAGATGATTGATAAATAAGGACAAAAAGATGGAAGAAAACTTCAAGGGTGCGCTCAAACATGTATTAGTCCATGAAGGCGGCTGGGCGGATCACCCTGCTGATCCGGGCGGAGCGACGATGAAAGGCGTCACCTTGATGACCTATCGACGTCACTTTGGTCGAAACAAAAGTAAGGCCGATCTGCGGAATATCTCTGATGAGGAATTAGGGCAAATCTACCGGGCTGGCTATTGGGACAAATGTAAGTGCGACGAGCTCCCCTCAGGATTGGACTACGCTGTCTTTGACGCTGCTGTGAACTCTGGTCCAGGGCGAGGCGCCAAATGGCTCCAATATGCAGTGGGCGCTAAGCAAGATGGCGGGATTGGAGCCAAGACCCTAGCTCGACTCGACGGCCTTGCCCCCAGTGAAATCATCAATACCATGTGCGATCGCCGTCTGGCTTTTTTGCGCAGCCTACGGACCTGGCGCACCTTTGGCAGAGGATGGGGGCGCCGGGTCGAATCTGTTCGCTTCACCGCCCTCGAAATGGCTGGAGGATATAGCTTGGCGGCGGAGGAAACAGCCCCATCAGTGGATTTTGAGATTGTCCGAAAGGGCTCAAAAGGCCCCTGGGTGCGTAAACTCCAAGAAGCCCTTGAGATCCAGGTAGATGGAGTTTTCGGCAGCGATACTGAAGCTGCGCTCAAAGCTTGGCAGAAAGAAACCGGCCTGGAGTCTGACGGTATTGCTGGGCGCATAACTTACAAAGCGCTGGGATTGATCGACTAACGGATAACTCTGACCTTTTCTCCATATCTCCCCAAACCCTGTTCCACAAATTGAGCAGGGGGTATTTTTGCATCTCGGAAAAGGGCTATAGTCATTCAGAAAGAAAATTCTGATTTATCTTTGCCCTCCCTTCCCATGCCCAATCAAGTACTCTATTTAGGCGATGATATCAACACCGACGATATTATTCCGGCTCAACGAGGCACGGACGATAATTTAGGGCATTTAGCCCACTACGCCTTTGAACATTTGATTGGGGCGGGTAATCTACGGCGATACGACGCCATTGAAGCGGGATTTAATTTTGGCTGCGGATCCAGTCGAGAATTTGCGCCCATCGCCATTAAAGCCGCCGGGATCCAGATCGTCCGCGCTCGATCCTTTGCTGAAATTTTTTATCGCAATAGCATCAACATTGGATTACCCCTCGAAATCATCGTTCAGTCTCGGGAGAACCCCGTAATAGACCGCATCACTAAGGCGGGCGGCCTGATTGAATTTAACCAGCAGCGGCGGCAAAAGGCCTTCGCGGTCCCTAACAGCGACACCTCGGCTCGGCCGATGACAGTGACCGAAAAGCTGTTGGCGAAGGCATCGAACAATTCCTTTGTGAGGTCAGGTGAGGTGGTCTTCGCTAAGGTGGATTTGGCGATGTCCCATGATGCGATCGCAGGGCCGGTGGGTCAACTATTTTACGAGCATTTTGGATCTGACGCCCGGGTGTGGGATTCGCAGAAGGTGGTGCTTGTCGCCGATCATTTCATTCAAATCAATGACATCCGCAGGGACACTGGAGCGGTGTCAATGTATCAGCAAATGGTGGCGTTTGCCCGTGATCAGGGCTGCCATCTCTTCGATATCGTTTCTCCCGGGGAGGCGGCGGGTATCTGCCATGTCTTGCTGCCTGAAAAAGGCTTTATCCGGCCGGGCATGATAATTGCCGGAACCGACTCCCATAGCTGCACCTACGGCGCCTTTGGCTGTTTCGCTACGGGGGTGGGCTCCACCGACATGGCCAATATTTTCGCCATGGGCGACCTCTGGATTCAAGTTCCAGCCACATTGCGGATTGAGCTATCCGGCAGTCTATCGCCCCATGTCAGCGCCAAAGATATCATCCTGTTTATTCTGGGGCAGATAGGCTGTGATGGGGCGACCGGCAAAGTGATTGAATTCGATGGAGACATCATCAAACAGTTACCGATGGATGAGCGCATGACCCTGTCCAATATGGCAATTGAATGCGGGGCTGTGTGCGGACTCATGCCTGTCGATGAGTTAACCCGTCAGTACGTCAACTCGCGTACTTCTGCTCCGTTTGAAGAAGTGACGCCTGACCTCGATGCAGAATACGAGCAAGTGTACCGCTTTGACCTCAGCCAACTGGAGCCGCAAGTGGCGAAACCCCCTAAGCCGGATCAAGTGGTCTCAGTCAGTCAAGTGGGCCAAGCGCCCATTACACGAGCGTTTATTGGCTCCTGCACGGGAGGCAAGCTGTACGATTTGGCCCAAGCGGCAGCGGCGCTTGCAGGCAGGCGCATTGCGCCAAATGTCAGTCTGTTTGTGGTTCCCGCCTCTCAGGAGGTAAGGCGACAAGCTGAGGCGCTGGGCTATCTGGATGTGCTGGAACAGGCCGGGGCGCAGATTCTCAAATCAGGGTGCGGGGCTTGCATTAATGCTGGACGGGGGGTGTTGGCTCGGAATGAAGTGGGGATCTACTCAACCAATCGCAACTTTAAAGGGCGTAGCGGCGATCCATCCGCCCAAAATTATTTAGCCTCGCCGAGAACCGTGGCGATATCGGCGGCTTGCGGGAAGATTGCGGATCGCTTTGAAACGGACGCATGAGGGAGTTGGGGCGACATTATGTCCCAGTTAGGAGCGGTGGATGGGTGGATGGGTGGATGGGAATGGGGGCTATCGAGTGATTTCGACTTCACTCGACAAGTTCTTGCTTGCTCTTGAAACAAGAGTTGAGTCAAGTAACCCTCTACTGTGGATTAACTCTAGGACTTCGTCCACTGAGAATGTTCTTTTCTCCTCGATCGCGATCGCTTTGATAGCGGTGCGCAGCCGCTCATACTGTGACTTTTTCAGCGGTTGCTTGAGATAGTGCTCAAATAGGTATTGGAGATTGCTGGCGCCGCTGCATTTGCCAAACCAAATTTCAGGATGACTATAGGGAAAAGCAGCGTAGCTTTTGCGATCGCGCAGCAGGGAGCTGACATGAATCCCTGATTCATGGCGCTGGGTTTGCTGCGAATAGGGCGAATGGGGACGAAGTTGACGATGGTGCAGGTAGTTCACCACAGAGGTAAGCGCATCGTAGTCAATGCCTTGCACCTCCCAGCCAAAGCGCACCCGCAAACCACAAAGAACCTGTTCCAACGGGGCATTGCCCGCCCGTTCGCCAATACCGCCAAAGGTGCCCGAAACCCCCAAAGCTCCTGCCCGCACTGCCTGAATTGTATTTTCCAACGCCAGTCCCATGTCATTGTGAAAATGCACCGAGAGGGCCACAGATCGACTATATTCCAGTAAGTTACGAATCCAAATGTAGGTTTTTTCAGGGGTTAAAACGCCGACAGTGTCACACAACAAGAAATGATCGAGATAGGGAGCCAGGGTGTTGATGCAGTCCACTAGGAAGTCGAAATCAGCGCGACTTGCGTCTTCGGCGGCAAAACAGATCCGTAATCCCTGAGACGATGCGTACCGAACATGTTCTAGCGCATTAGCCAGCATTCTCCGCCGCATCTTCTGTATCACGTACGGAGGAACGCCATCATCGATCGTTTTACCTTGAAAGGCGGTATCTGCGACAATCTCAGGGTCCCTTAAAAACAAAAGCCGATCAGAGACCGCATGGAACAGAATGATTTGCCCCACACCGCAGGCTTTAGACTGATCAATCGCCGACCGGGTCATCAGGGTAGACGCCGTCACCTGCCGCCTGAAACCGGCTGAAACTAAATTGTTGACCAACTGCGCTTCAGTCGGATGAATCGCTGGCATCAGAGCAATCTGGTGAACGCCAGTTCGAGCAATGAGTCGAGCTAACGTCTCCTTATCGTCAAAGAATAGTCCAACCTGCTGTTCTCCATCCCGCAGCGTTTCATCGGAAATAAGTAGGTTAAGCGTCTCCATCATTTAAGAGAGGGGTTAAACGGGCACGAGCGGCTGGGGGCGCCAGCTTTTTTCTCTAGTCTTAAGCCTTATTTATTCAAAAAAATATTGTCTTTAATAACTCTAATCACCCATAATCAGCTCTCAAATTAGCTTCATTTTATATCAGCACAAGTTGTACTTAAGAATACAGAAAATAGCCTTAACTCCATCTTTCCAACCTATCTTCTTACCTTCTTTATAAGTACGTCCATAATACGATATTCCCACCTCATAAATTCGACAGTTCATTTTTGCCACCTTGGCGGTAATTTCCGGTTCAAATCCAAAACGATTCTCTTTAATTTCAATTGCTTGAAGGATTTCCCGCTTAAACGCCTTATAGCAAGTTTCCATATCAGTCAGGTTAATATTAGTAAACATATTAGACAACGTAGTCAAGATCTTATTCCCAACCGCATGCCAATAGTACACAACCCTATGGGGTCTGCCGCCCTGAAATCGAGAACCAAATACAACATCCGCTCTATCATCAAGGATTGGGTTAATCATGATGGGATATTCTTGCGGATCATATTCTAAATCAGCATCTTGGATGATGATGATATCACCCGTAACGGCGTTGATTCCTGTGCGCAAAGCAGCTCCTTTACCCAAATTTTTGGGATGAAAAATAACTCGATCGACCTGGGGTTCTATTCGAGATTTTAGAAGCTGTCTAGTCCCATCGGTTGACCCATCATCGACAATAATAATTTCGCAGTTAGCAATAGGAGATCGTTTAACAGACTCAACTACTTTCTGGATAGTTCCATATTCATTAAAACAAGGAATTACAACCGATAGTTTCATCTCAACTATTCACACCATTTAGATACAACATCATAATTATTTACCTAAAATTGAGGATATTGAGAATAATTTTTTTTGAAACTTCTAGCCCCTAATAAACATCAAGTTACAAAGGATATCGCCTTAAAACAGAAAATTCTCCTTTATAGAGAATTATAGAAGTCAGGGGTCAGCATCCGATTCCTGATTGTTTTCTGGCTTCTGGCCTCGCTCAGCTTCCCCGTCCAATTTTCCGGTTCCGCTCACACCCATCTAAAACAAGATCTAAACGTCTATATAAGAAAATTTTCCTCAATCTTCGATGATCGAGACGTAATTCTTGTAATCGCAATGTCTGAGTCTCAACAGAAGGCGAAAAGCATATTTGGATACTACTCCTAGACTTCGCCTACCTCAACCTCTACTAGGGCGTCAATCGAAGCTGCGTCGCCATTGTTCAGTACTTTACAGGATTGACTGAGACCCGCTATTCTACTGCTTCATAAGCGGCTTGACTCAAATTATGATTTGAGTCAAGTTTAACGTTGGTCTGATTGCTAGGCGATGTCAGGCGTCAGAGGGTGAGGAGTGAGCATGGGAAAATCTGAGGTCGGGCGCGTAGGGGCCTGGGGGAAAGAAGCAGGGATGCCGAAAGCGATCGCCCATGGACCTGAATTTCCCAACCCGGCGAATATGCCCCAGAGCATGACGGACGCCTTACGCCAGGCGTCCCAGACGGATGCAGGCATTTATCACGTGGACGCCGCCGGAGCCGAAACCCTACAGACCTATAGCACCCTGTGGAAAGACGCCGCTCAGATTGCCGCTGGCTTGCAATCATGCGGTCTGGGTGCGGGCGATTTTGTTATCCTCCAATTCTCCAGCAATGTTGATTTTATTGCCGCTCTTTGGGGATGTTTCTTGAGGGGGTGTACGCCCGCGCCGATTTCCGCCTACCCCTCTTCCAATCAGGCCCCACCGCTATTTGCAGCACTTCAGCTCTTAGAACACCCCCTCTTTCTCACGGACCAAAGGCTAAGCGCTAGTTTATCTAGCACGCTGGAGACTCGCGCCCTGAAAGACCGGCCGCAGGCGCTCAACCCGTCAACTGAACCCTCAAGACTGTTGACGATTGAGAAATTGCGACACATCGGTTCAAAATCATCCCTCGGAGACTTTCTTGCTGCTGACTTTCAAGCCGATGACCTGGCGCTGCTGTTATTAACCTCGGGCAGCACCGGTGAGCCCAAAGGGGTAATGCTGACCCATCAAAATTTGCAGGCAAGCGTCTACGGGATGGCCACTGTCAATCGCCTATCGGCGGCGGATATCACCCTCAACTGGATGCCCCTGGAGCATGTGGCCAGCTTGGTGATGTTTCACATTACAGAGGTCTTTCTGGGCTGTTCACAAGTTCATGTCGCCAATGAGTGGGTGTTGAAAGCCCCCTTAACTTGGCTCGATTTGATTGAACGGTATCGGGCGACCGCCACCTGGGCGCCTAATTTTGCCTATGGCCTGGTGAATCAACAGGAAGCAGTCATCAAACAGCGCCATTGGGATTTAACCTCTTTACGTTGGATGGGCAATGGGGCGGAAGCCGTAGTGGGTAGAACAACTCGGCGATTTCTGCAACTCCTGGAGCCGCATGGACTGGCGCCAACGGTGGTGAGTCCGGGCTACGGCATGTCAGAGACCTGTTCGGGGATTGTCCACTCGGACCAATTTTCTCTTGAGTCTACCTCCGATGATGACGTTTGGGTGAATGTCGGCGCTCCTATTCCCGGCGTATCCATGCGCATTGTCGATGAGTCCAATCAATTAGCTCAAGAGGGCGAAACTGGTCAACTCCAGGTGAAGGGACTGACCGTGATGACAGGCTACTATCAGCGGCCAGACTTAAATGCAGAGGCGTTTACGGCTGATGGTTGGCTTAAAACGGGAGACTTAGGCTTTTTACAAAACGGACGTTTAACCATTACCGGACGACAGAAAGACGTCATTATTCTCAACGGCGTTAACTACTACAGCCTTGAAATCGAGCGGGCGGTTAACGGGTTAGAAGGCGTTGACGCCACATTGACCGCTGCGTGCGGCGTGCGACGGCTTGACGATGTAACGGATCAGCTGGCGATTTTCTTTCATCCCCTCTTGACGCCCATAGCAGCACAGACGGATCCAGCGCCGATCATCCCGCTAGTACGGCGAATTCGCGGCCAAGTCGCGCAGCAAATTGGGGTCTCTCCCGCCTACGTGATTCCGGTGGAGGCCGAGGAGATTCCCAAAACCTCAATTGGCAAAATTCAGCGGAGTAAACTCAGCCAGCAGTTTGCTTCAGGCGCTTTTGAAACCCGGGTGCAGCAAGTCGCCCAAGCGCTTAAGGCCGAACACAGACAAGCGAGCGATCGCCCCCGAACGGATCTAGAGCGGCAGATAGCCGAAATCTGGCGGTCCGTTCTGAAAATCGAAGCGGTGGGGAATCACGACAATTTTTTTGAACTGGGAGGCACGTCCCTAGGCCTGATGCAGGTGTTGAACCGCCTTCAGACGACGATTGCGCCAACCCTGACGGCGGTGACTCTGTTTCAACAATCGACGGTGGCGACCCTGGCGGCTTATTTGAATCAGGAGGCGGCATCACAACAACCGTTGAAGGTGCGATCGCACCTCCGCGCCCAAACTTCCCATCAAACTGATGTAGCCGTAATCGGCATGGCTGGGCGGTTCCCAGGCGCCAATAATCTGCAGGAGTTTTGGCGCAATCTATGCGATGGGGTAGAATCCATTAGCTCTTTTACCGATGACGAGATTCTCGCATCGGGGATTCCCCCCTCCCTGCTTCAACACCCAAATTATGTGAAAGCCAGTCCAATTCTGGAGGATGTGGACTATTTCGACGCCGCTTTCTTCGGTTATAGCCCCAAGGAAGCGGAATTGACCGACCCCCAACAGCGTCTGTTACTGGAATGCGCCTGGGAAAGTCTGGAAACAGCCGGGTATAACCCGCTCACATACGCTGGCTCCATTGGGCTGTACGCCGGGGCGTCCATGAATACTTACCTGCTCAACCACGTCTATCCCCAACGCCACACCCTCGACCCCAACGACCCGTTGGAAGTCTTCACCCTCAGTTCTCTGGGGGGATTCCAGGCGACTGTCGCCAACGACAAAGACTACCTCACCACGCGCGTTTCCTATAAGTTGAACCTGAGGGGACCTAGCGTTAATGTCCAAACGGCTTGCTCCACTGCGCTGACGGCGGTCCACATGGCGGCGCAGAGTGTACTACAGGGGGAATGTGACCTAGCGCTGGCGGGGGGCGTGTCGGTGGAAACGCCGCAACGGGCGGGGTATCTGTATCAGGACGGCATGATTTTATCCCCCGACGGCCACTGCCGCGCCTTCGACGCCCAAGCGCAGGGCACTTTATTTGGCAGCGGCGTCGGGCTAGTTGTGCTGAAACGGCTGGATGCCGCGATCGCCGATCGAGATTTTATCTATGCCGTGATTAAAGGCTCGGCAATGGGCAATGACGGCGGACAAAAGGTCGGCTACCTGGCGCCCCGCAGCGAGGGACAAGCAACTGTGGCGGCGGAAGCCCTGGCGATCGCCAATATCCCCGCCGACACCCTCGGCTACGTCGAAGCCCATGGCACGGGGACAGCATTGGGGGATCCGATCGAAATCGCCGGTCTCACCCAAGCCTTTAGCCTCACCACGTCAGCTCGCCAGTTTTGCCCCATTGGGTCTGTTAAAACCAATGTGGGGCACCTCAACATCGCCTCCGGCATCGTTGGATTCATCAAAACCGTCCTGGCGCTCCACCATCGTCAGATTCCCGCAAGTCTGCATTTCGAGCAAGCTAATCCTCAAATTGACTTTACCAACAGTCCGTTTTACGTGAATACGTCTCTCGCTAACTGGCCAAAAGGAGAAACACCGCGACGGGCAAGCGTCAATTCCCTTGGCATTGGCGGCACAAACGTGCATGTAGTGCTGGAAGAAGCTGACGGCAATGGAAATGAAGAATTCAGGCAGGCATTGGCGCCTGCAACCCAACCCTTGACAACCGTATTCACATTGTCGGCGAAGGATCAAACGGCGTTACGGGCATTGGGGCGGCGATATTTAACGTTTCTGTCTGACCATCCCCATCTCTCCATAGCAGATGTTTGTTTCACAGCGAATACAGGTCGGGCGCACTTCTCCCATCGACAGGCGTTTGTGGCGGATTCTGCGGAATGCCTGCGAGATCAGCTACGAGATTGGCTGTCGGATAACCCCGATGGCGATACAAACGATAGTCACACCGAGAACGAGTCGAACGGAAGCCCTTCTGGGAACTCACTAGAGATCGCATTTCTCTTCACTGGCCAGGGAGCCCAATCGGTGAACATGGGGCGCACACTGTACGACACTCAGCCGGTTTTCCGGGAAACGCTGAATCGTTGCGCAGCTATTCTCAAAACATTCGACATTCCCTTATTGGCGCTGATTTATCCCGATCTGCAACCCGAGACGGATTTGCAGCAGTCTGAAACAGAAGCAAGTCCATTACCTGACGTCGCCACTGACCCCGCTTCACAATTGGCTCAAACCATCCATACGCAACCCGCTCTATTCGCTATTGAATACGCCCTGGCTCAACTATGGATATCCTGGGGCGTTCGCCCCTCGGCCGTTCTGGGGCATAGTGTTGGTGAATATGTGGCGGCTTGCTTGGCGGGGGTTTTTAGCTTGGAGGACGCACTGAAACTGATCGCTACGCGGGGCAGACTGATGCAACAGCTTCCCGTCGGTGGGGCGATGGTGTCGGTTCAGGCGAGTCAGGCGATCAGTCAGGCGGTCATCGAAGTTTGCGGAAATGAGGCGACGATCGCAGCGATCAACGGACCACAAAGCACGGTGATTTCCGGGTCCATCAGCGCCGTCGCTCGGATCATCCAAGAATTTGATGAAAAGGGCGTTAAGCATACACCGTTGAAGGTGTCCCACGCCTTTCACTCGCCGTTGATGGAGCCGATGCTGGCGCAGTTCGAGTCGGTGGCGCGCGAGGTGAGCTATGCGCCGCCGCGATTGAGTCTGGTCTCGAACGTGAGCGGGGAGCTGGCGGGGGCGGAGGTGGCCGATGCGCGGTACTGGTGTCGCCACGTACGCGAGGCGGTGCGGTTCGCCTCGGGGATGGCGGAGTTGCACCGGCGCGGGACGCAGGTCTATCTGGAGGTGGGGCCGGCGCCGGTGCTGGTGGGGATGGGGCGCGGGTGCGTGCCCGACGGTGAGGGGGTGTGGTTGGCGAGCCTGCGCCGGGGTCACTCGGAGTGGGCGCAGATGCTGGGCAGCTTGGGCGAGCTCTACGTGCGGGGGGTGGAGATCGACTGGGCGGGGTA
>JASJDH010000548.1 GCA_030065175.1 Leptolyngbyaceae cyanobacterium MO_188.B28
GCCGCCATTGGCCTACTACACCCTGCTGGTGATTTGGTTAGGGATTGAAGACGAGTCTAAAATTGCGCTTCTTTATTTGGCCGGCTTTGCACCGTTATACATTGCAATGGTGTCTGGCGTGCGGCGTGTGCCGCGCGATCGCATCCACGCCGCCCTGTCCCTAGGGGCGTCCCAGTGGCAAGTGTTCACCAACATCATCTTTCCCTCTTGTTTGCCAGAGCTATTTACCGGACTGCGCACGGCGCTGGGGTTTATGTACACCACTCTGGTTGCGGCTGAGATGGTTGCGGCGGTGTCAGGCATTGGTTGGATGGTGCTTGACGCCAGTAAATTTTTGCGCAGCGACATTATCTTCGTCGGAATTTTGATCATGGGTATAATTGCGATCGCCCTAGATATTGGTTTGCGTCGGCTACAGGATCTTTGCTTGCCTTGGATCGGTCATGAGTAGAAGCATAAATTCCATATCCTTGCTATATTCCTATCCAGTCTCCTATCTAGCCCCAAGTAAGCCCCATCGAATTAAAAAAAAACTCACTTGGAGGGTTTAATCCAAAATGTTTAATTTCGAACGTTTAGTTAGAAGACGTCATTTTCTCTTCGGTCTTTTGGGTATGACCTCAGCGGTTGTTTTCTCCGCCTGTACTCAGCAGACCACCACGCCTCCCGTCGCCGACACCTCTGCACCTGTCACAACCACAGCAACGGCGACGCCGACTGAATTTCGGATTGGCTATCAGGTCAGTCCCAATGCCGAGTTATTGACCAAGAACCTAGGCCTAATCGAAGCCAAGTATCCTGATGTTGACATTAAGTGGCTGTCCTTTGACTCTGGCCGAGACGTCAATACTGCTATGGCTTCTGGCGGAATCGATGTGGGGCTGGTGGGTTCGGTGCCCGTTTCCACGGGGATCGCTCAGAATTTGTCTTATCAGGTGTATTTTATCCACGGCGTCATTGGCGATAACGAAGCCTTAGCGGTGACGAAGTCTTCTGGCATTGCTAGCATGGCCGACCTGACTGGTAAGAAGGTCGCCGTTCCCTTCGGATCCACCACTCACTTTAGTTTTCTGTCCGCCCTCAAGCAGGAAGGCATCGATCCGAATGATTTGACCATTCTAGATATGCAGCCCCAGGATATGTTAGCGGCCTGGCAGCGGGGAGACATTGATGGCGGGTTCGTTTGGTATCCTATTCTGGGTAAAATGCTGGAAGCCGATGGCGACCTTCTCGTCACCGCTAAGCAACTGGCTGAAAAGGGCATTATCACTGCTGACTTAGGGGTGGTCAGCAAAGATTTCGCCGCTAAATACCCTGACTTTTTAGCGGGCTATGTATCCGCCCTAAGCGAAGCCGTGCAGCTTTATCGGGACGATCCCAAGGCCGCCTCCGAAGCTCTCTCCGCTGAAATCGGCCTTTCCCCCGAAGAGACTTTGAAGGTGATGGATCAACTGGTGTGGCTGAACGCTGGTGAGCAAGCCTCTCCCCAATATCTCGGGGTTCCCGACGCCCCCGGAGCCCTCAGTCAAGTACTTAAGGATTCTGCTGAATTTATGGTGGAGCAAGGCGATATTTCGGCTGCGCCTGACCTAGATGCTTACAAAGCGTCTCTCTTTAATCGGGCTGTTGCTGACGCCAAATATTAATGCCTTGAAAATAGAACCGTCTTGAAATAAAACCTAGGCGTCTTCGGGGCGCATAACCGTGCGCCCCGATCTGCATACAGATTTGTCCGCTTCTGCCCCAATACCCTTGCTGATTCTTCAACCTTTGCCTTGATATCCCTAAAGAGTATTGATCTGGTTTATGACGTTGATGGCGGGTCTCCTTTCCCGGCATTGCACAATATTGATTTGGAACTCGGCAGCGGCGACTTTGTCTGCGCTATTGGGCCGTCTGGCTGTGGTAAAACCTCTCTGTTGCGAGTTTTGGCGGGTTATGAAATGCCGACTCGAGGCAGTGTGACGGTTGACGGCCATCCCCACACTCGCCCCAATGCTGAAGTCGGCGTCGTGTTTCAACACCCCAATCTGTTTCCCTGGCTAACTATTGAGGAGAATGTCGAGTTTGGTCCTCGTATGAGGGGCGTTAGCGTCTCTGAACGCCGCCGCCGAGTGGAACACTTTCTCGATATGGTGAGCCTCTTGGACGCCAGCTTGAAATTACCTCACCAGCTTTCGGGCGGAATGAAGCAGCGGGCTGCAATCGCCCGCGCCCTGGCTGCCGATCCCAAGATTATTCTGATGGACGAACCCTTTGGCGCCTTAGACGCTTTTACTCGTGAGTCCATGCAGCTTAACCTCCATGACATTTGGCGCAAAACCAATAAGAGTATTTTTTTTATTACCCACGATGTGGAAGAAGCGCTGCTGTTATCGACTCGAATTGTCTTGATGTACGCTAATCCAGGTCGAATTGTGGAGGACATCGCCAATCCATTTTCGGCTAAGTTGAAGGACGCTTCCCCCTCTGCATTGCGTCTATCGCAAGAGTTCATCGAAATGCGGGAATATTTAGTACAGCGCATCAAGGAATCGGGCGTGTATTGAACGGGTATTGAACGTATCCTCAGGCGCAAACCTTAATTTTTAGACGGAGACAGGGCAACTTTTTGGGTTCGGCGAACGTCATCTTAGCGAGGCGATCCAAAAGCTTTGGTTAAGGGCAAGGAAATGTATTTCTTTATTGCTGGCCTGAGGTGTAAGGGTAAGCCAAAGCGCATTCAAGTTGTATGATCTGTTCGCTACATCGGTTCAGGCTGACGATTGGCCTGCAATTTATAATGATGGTTAGCTGATCTGTTAAACCCATTGCGCTAACAGGAAAGTCTGAATAAAGCCGTAATTATTTGCTTGGCTTTAATAATTAATTTGCTTTTCCTTAACAAAGGTATCAAACAAATGCAAATTTACCGATGTCAAGTCCAGAAAGTCCTTGGGTCTGATCTACCCTGGACTTAGGCGATCCTGCGGACAAATCTCGACACTGCTTGTGAAGGTTGGCGCGATCGCAGTTAATTCCAGGACGGAATCAGGTCTAAAGTCCCCCTATGGTTAATCAGGACTCAGAATTGTGAAGAGTTTTTCCCGAAGACGGGGATGCTTCTCCTCAGGGGACGTAGGGAGGTGATGTATTTGGGGTGATGTATCTATCGAGGGGCATCCTAATATTTGAGAGAATTGTTGTAATTACGATGTATTTACGACATCAGGGCTTGACGCATCCACAAAACATGGGGAGACATCAACCGCTGTGAACCAAGAGTTTCACCTATCGATCACAACCGTTGGAGATAATCGGTATTTGGTGCGCACCGAAGACGTGGCGCCCGGAGTTCCCTTGGCGGAGGAACAGATTATTTGGCCAGTGCAAGATTGGCTAGAGCAGGCTAGGTTGCTGATGCATGATCCCCTAATGGGATTGTTAGAAGGCCAGCCCAATCCTCGAATTTCTATTCGTTCTGCTGAACCCACCCAGGAATCCGCTGCGGCGACCCAGGCGATTCCTAGCCCAAGCTTGGTGACCTTGGGGCAAGACCTTTACCGGGCGCTATTCCATGGCATGATTCGGGATAGCTGGTTAACGGCTCAAGGGATTGCCCAGCATCGTCGCAGCCCTTTGCGATTACGTTTGGGTTTGAAGGATAGTCGCTTGCAACAACTACCGTGGGAAGTTCTCCATGCGGGCGATCGCCCACTGGCGACGGGCACTGATTTAACCTTTTCCCGCTATTTACCCAGCTTGAGGGATGAGGGCGCCCTTTCCCCACTCCTACTGCCTGACTTGAATCAACCGCTGAAGGTGTTGATGGTGATTGCGGCTCCCAGCGATCAGGAAAGGCTGGAGCTGCGGCGCGAAGTGCGCCATCTGAAAAATGAACTTCATCCCCAAGGAAATGGGAGTAATGGTCGGGATTGGAATCCAGAAAGTTTTACTTCCCTAGAAGGGGTCAATAACAAAAATCGTCTGCTCGATATTCAGGTGACGATTCTAGAACAGCCTGGGCGGGCTGAACTGACTCAAGCTCTGGAACAGGGCCATTACCAGATCTTGCATTATGCGGGGCACAGTAATTTAGGGGACGCAGGCGGTAATTTATATTTAGTCAGCCGCCAGACGGGGTTGACGGAATGCTTGAGTGGAGAAGATTTAGCCGGACTCCTGGTGAATAATGGGGTGCGCCTAGCTGTTCTGAACTCGTGTCGAGGCGCCTACACCGCTGGCGGTGATTTAGAAGCGGGATGGCAAGAGCAGAATTTGGCCCAAGCGCTGGTTAATCGGGGGGTTCCTGCAGTGGTCGCCATGGCGGAGCGGATCCCTGATGATGTGGCGATTACATTGACGCAGTTGCTTTATCGCAACTTAAAGCAGGGATATTCAATTGACCTTAGCCTCAATCGCACTCGGCAAGGACTGATTTCAGCGTATGGGTCTGATCAGTTTTACTGGGCCTTACCCATTCTCTATATGCATCGTAAGTTTGATGGGAATCTAACCAGTAATAACCCTAGCAATGTCAATTCCCTAGATAACCTACTCTTTCCCTCGAATCCGGATTTATCTGATTTCGATATGGAAGAGTCGCTGGTGTCTTCTTCAGATGCGTTATCCGTTGAGGAACCTGTTTTTGAAATGGATGACGCTTCTGACCTGTATGCAAATGCAAGGGGGGATGAGGCGCTTTATTGGGTTGAAGAGTCGGCTGATGATCCAGACAATGACGATCTCAATGATTTGGTGGATCTTCTGGAGCAGGAGAATGATCCTGACTATGAGGAAGATTCCGCTATTGTTGCAAATCTGATTCAGCAACTCTCCCAACCGCCTGCGACGGAAGAAGACCCTATTCCCGCTTCTAAAGATGAAGTGCTGTTGCCGGATGATCACGCCTCATCTGGGTTAGAAATCTATGACCAGTTGCCGAAAAAGCCCAAAAATCAACTGCAGGAGACAGGAGCCGACGCTTACGCGCCTGAGGATTCGGGTGGACAGGGGCAGGGTTCAGTCCAGTCTCAGTTAGGGGCAGAAGCTCATTCAAAGGCAAATTCAGACATCCCAAGCCAGTCCGATTCTTCTGGACGGCGGCGGAAATACTCATTGGTCTGGCCAATTTTGGGGGTTGCCGGCCTTTCCCTCGTCATTGGTTTAGGGGTTGGCAATGCTTATCGGTTGGGGGGCAAATCCCAGTCTGGCTCCGGCTCTATATCAGGTGGGGCTGCTGTAGAGGTTAGCGACGGTGATTTACTTACAAAAGCAACCCTTGCCTTTAATAGCAATAATCTATTGGAGGCCCAAAGAGCGGTAAAGGCCCTGCTGGATAACGGTGATTTACAGTCTGCTCAAACAGCTCTAGCAGCCGCTTCCCCGGATCATCTGGAAGATCCTGATATTCGTTTCCTCCAGGGTCGATTTCAGTGGCAGTCCCTTAAAGTCGGCGATAGTGATTACAGTGCAACGGATGTTCAGCGTTCTTGGAGGACCGCGGTCGAAAATCGGTCCGATTCAATTGAATATCACACGGCTCTCGGTTTTGCTTATTATGCGGATGGTCAGTTTGACCAAGCAATGGAGGCGTGGTCAATTGCAATTGAATTAGACAAACAGCAACTGGATGATTCGCTCGTGTTCGATGCTTATGCTGGATTAGCGCTCACCGCTCTAAAGTCCGCTGATCAAGAAGTATCGTTTGATCAGCAAGAACGGTTGCTTGATAAAGCAGAGAAGTTCTATCTACTGGTAATTTCCAAAGCCTCAGCCAATTTTTTGCCAAATAAACTCGGTAACAATTGGTTGTGGTTGGAGAGTACAATTGCAGACTGGCGGGATCTTGAAAAGAGAATTTCGCCGAACTTTTAAGGCGCCTTGATTTTGAGTCGCCTCAATGTTTTCTGCAAGTTAATTCACCCTGCAAAGTATAGTTATTCCAGCATTTTGTCTGTGCGGTAAACGCTTTTTGATTAAACAATAGTCAAAAGTTATGAATCGCTGATAGTCTCTTACAGACTATCAGCGATTCATAACTTTTGAACTGGAAAACTAGTTCAAGCGCTCTTCGGGCCGATATTCTCTAATCCAGCAGCGTTCTAAATGTCGAACATGGTAAAAACGCCAAAATTTTTTTGGGTTAAGAATTGTTTTATAGGTGGAACTAAAAACGGGCTGTTTGAGATATTGCCAGAGAGGAAATCGGGAATTGTTATCTCTAGAAGACATTACAGAATGTCAACTCCAATGCAATAGGACTCAGGGAAAAAATTAATGTGATTAAGTAAAACGCACTAGTATTTTCCTTCAGTATAAGCATGCCCAATTCCGGAGAAACTCATCTACCCACGAGATGGAAAAATACTTAATATTAACAATCGTTTTAAGAAATAAAAAACTTGCAGCGGTGTGGAATTTAGGGAGTTGCGTGAAAATAAAGTCCCAGTAAAAGACAGTGGATGGGTGGATGGGTGGATGGGTAGATGGGATGTGATTTATCCGCAGATCCCTTAAGTC
>JASJDH010000549.1 GCA_030065175.1 Leptolyngbyaceae cyanobacterium MO_188.B28
CACTGCAGGCCACTCTGATAGGGGGCGACAGCATCGTCTTCAGCCCCGATGGCGCGCAGGTGGCAACTACCTCGGAAGATAACACGGCCCGCATTTGGGATACTGATGGAACACTGCAGGCCACTCTGATAGGGGGCGACAGCATCGTCTTCAGCCCCGATGGCGCGCAGGTGGCAAATATCTCAACAGACGGTGCCGTCTGGATATTGCCAGTTGAGTTAGAAGACTTGCTAGACCGAGGTTGCCAGTGGCTGCGGCCCTATCTAGAAAGCCATCCCGACGAGGGCAAAGACTTATCCTGTCCGTCGACCATCAAGCAATAATAGCAATTGCCGCCAATTTTAGATTTTGGATTGAGAAACCCAAGTTGACAGGTGTTTTCAGTACTGATGTTTGTAGCTGAGCCAACGCAAAACGAGCGATCTCTGACACAGAATCGTTGGACAAGCCCGTGAAGGTGGCGGTGGCGTCTGTTATTCCTTACAGTGCTCTGGATAGGGATTCAACTATGACACCTTATTGCAACCAAATATTTATAAGAGACATGTATCGATCGCCGCCTTCTCTACGAGCATCATAGCAACGATACTCAGAATATCGAAGCCCAACTAACGTGTCGGTATCATAAGCCTCTCTCACTCGCCGGTATATATTAGGCTTATCATCCCTATTCCAGGCAAATGTTCTGCTCTTACAGGATGCTGTCCTGCTTGTTGTGGGGTGATTTCTATTGATCGTTAACGTGCAAGTTCTTGTTCTTCCAAAACAATCGAAATTTATAATCCTGGCATTCTCAACTTCCTGAGACGCGTAGACTTTTGTGCCTACCCCAAAGAAACATAAACCTATCGCCATGCAAAGAACAGTTTTGACAAAATTCTTTGTTAGATGATGCATTCCTGATTTGTGTAGCATTTTCCTGCACCAGAGTAACTTTGCGTGTATCCAACACTCTGAGCACGCTCTTCTTAAGCGCTACTACCCAGGGAAATTCACTAATGTTGAGACATAAATTATGCTCTTATCCCTGGCTCTGCTTATATCCTGGCATGGGTGCAGTCAAACAGCACCCGATTGAAGCAATTATTTATGGATTGCAAAATTTTACGGTTTACAGAGACATGGGGGAGTAGGGCGATCGCTAGACGTCTGATCACACCTCAAGGGTGAGCCAGCGTAAATCCCACTACATGCCATCCCATTGCAGCGCCTCATCATCAAATTGCAAAGACTAACAATCCCGTTTTCACTCATCACAATTGAGTTGTTATAGCTAACAAAGCAATTGCAACCTATTGCAATCAAATAGTCATGATTCACAATTGAATTGTTATCAATTGCAATAGAATTTCACAAATTGCAATAGGGTTGTCGTGGGTTGCAATTGAATAGTCAGTCATGACAATCGCCTTGCCATTGGACACAATCAAATTCGCGCCTGTGCGATCGCCACATCATCTGGGCATTTTGATCATGAGCGAGGTCTACGTCTTACCCAACGACAGGAGATCGCTCTTTCCACCCGCCAACTCATCCCGCCATGACCGACACCACCCGTCGCCTCACCCCCAAACGCATTGATCAAGACGTGCAAGCCCTAAACGGCTTGCGAACCATCAAAAACTACACCCCGGTTCGTCAAGCAGCCGCCTACGAAACAGTGCAACAAACCTACAGGGACATGTTGCAGAGCCAGCAGCAAGAAATCGAAATGGAGGCCAGGTTAAAAGCCACCCGCGATCGCGCCCGTGAAGCGGAATGGGCGTTTCACAATTCGGTGCTAGCGATGAAGCAATCTGTCCTGGGACAGTTCGGCCCCGATAGTCATGAAATTCAAGCAGTGGGCTACAAGAAAAAGGCAGAGCGCAAACGTTCCCGCCGCAGGAAACCCAATCCAGACGCTTCCTAGATACCCAAGGGTTATTTTTTTTGTCGCAATTAATACATTTTCAGGAATTCAGTGGAGAATTAAAGTAGAAGGGTCTTCAGATATCCCAGTATGGACCTCCGGCGCCTCTACTGTTGGGATGCATTCAACCCAGCAACCCCTAGTCAGATAGGCGGAGAAACGCACTGCCGTAGTGAAAGATACCCCCTAATCGCCAGAGCGGGGATTTGGCTTGTTTGCAATCTCCGTTTAAGCAATTGACCTTTTGATGAAAAGGCGCCTGATTTTGCACGAATAGATGAATGAGGATAAACTCATGACTCACGCAATTTCCGTAGAGCGGAAAGTCGAAATTGACGCAACTCAGTTTTCCCGCAATGAACAGAAAAGCAGGGCGACAGAGAAGGCTTTTCAATTCAGCGACGAACTTGGCCCCGCCAAAGTCATCCATATCTATGAGCCCATGACCGGCTTGAAAGCCATTCTTGTGGTTGACAATGTCGCCTGCGGACCGGCTGTTGGCGGCGTGCGGATGGCGCCGGACGTGACCACTGAGGAAGTCTTTCGGTTGGCCCGAGCCATGACTCTGAAAAACGCAGCGGCTGGGCTACCGCACGGCGGCGGAAAAGCAGCTATCTTGGCGGATCCGAAGATGCCCCTGTCAGATAAGGAGCGATTAGTCCGCACCTTCGCCCGCACAATCAAGCACATTACCGAATATATTCCCGGGCCCAATATGGGAACCGATGAGCGGTGCATGGCCTGGGTGCAGGATGAAATTGGCCGGGCTGTGGGGCTGCCGCCTGAAATCGGGGGGATTCCTTTAGATGAAATTGGCGCGACTGGATTTGGACTCAGCATTGCTACTGAAGTGGCGAGTCGGTATTGTGATCTGGAACTAAAGGGAGCCCGATTAGTCGTGCAGGGGTTCGGCTCAGTGGGCAAACACGCCGCCCGATTCCTGGGGATGAAAGGCGTCGTTCTAGTTGGCGCAGCGGATTCTAAAGGAACCCTCTACAATCCCAAGGGAATTAACGTGGAGCAGCTGATTGGGCTGAAGCAGACGGGGCAGAGCGTGCTTGATTATCCCGAGGGAGAAAAACTGCACCGTGACGCTGCGATCTCACTCGATTGCGACATCTGGATTCCGGCGGCCAGACCCGATGTCGTCCGGGCCGATAATGTTGGCCAGTTGAAAACCAAACTCGTTGTCCAGGGCGCCAATATCCCCTTTACGAAAAAAGCAGAACACATCTGCCATGACCGCAATATTTTGATTGTGCCTGATTTTATCGCCAATGCAGGAGGCGTCATCTGTGCAGCGGTGGAGTATCGCGGTGGAACTCAGGTGACTGCCTTTCACACGATTGAAGAGAAAATTCGCAAGAACACTCAGCTGGTTTTGGCGCAAGCCGCCAAGACGGGCCTGTTGCCGAGGCAAGTCGCCGTTAGACTGGCGAAACAACGGGTGCAGAAGGCGATGGAATATCGTCACCTGGTATCCTGTGTTATTTAAGTTGGCTGCGTTTATCCAAAATCTTTGCGAGAATCTTGGCTATTCCCTTTGAATAGACAGAGCAACAGCATGAAAGCGAGCAATGAAGGGCTTTTATTTGCCTTGGCTTCTATGGTTACAATGGGTATCAGTCACTACCTGTATAAACGCAGCACTGAGGCGATTGGCCCCACCAACACAACTTTTTTTTACTATTTGTTTAGTCTGATTATTGCTACCGCGATTTGGCTGCTTTTTAGGGAAAAGCAAACGGTTTTCTCTGTCAATCTCCTCTGGCCTGCCATCTTAGCCGTTTTCTTATTTACAAGTGTCTGGACCTTCAATTATGCAGTCAATTTAATCGACGTTTCGGTCGCCACAACGATTCGGAGTTTAGGATTTGTTGTCACAATTTTACTGGCGATTTCACTTTCCCAAGAACAATTAACTACGAAAGACTGGGTTGCTGTCGTATTTGCAACCATCGCCGTGGTCCTTTTCGGCTCGGGGGAGCCTTGATTACTTGTTCTTAGCAAAAGCGTTAAAGCACGCATTCAGGAGGCTCTACAAATTTTGTCCTATGTCATCAATTCGTCTAATGACCTTGGCTGATCTAGAAGACGTGGCTGAACTCGACGCCCTGGCTTTCCAGACTGAACGACGGACCCAGCAACACTTGAAGGCCTGCTTGGAACTGAATCCCCGTGGCTGCTTTGTGGCGACCTTATCTGATGATTCTCCGATTGGCTATGTATTCAGCCGTCGATGGGGAGCCTTGGGCTGGATTGGAGTAGGGGGCGTGCATCCTGCCCATCAGCGACAAGGGTGGGGCAAGGCGCTAGCTAGTCAGGCTATCCAGCATTTGCAAGCATCCAGTTGTACAACCATTGGCTGCTCGACTCAAACTGCAAATAATGTGGGTACTTGGACAAGTCTGGGGTTTGCGCCAGGACCGCCTACCCTGGAGATGGTTAAGCGGGTTGAAGCTGTCCAGTCCCCTGCAAGGGCTATGCCGCTGAGTCAATTGGATAAAGACCAGGCTTTACAGGCAATTTGTCAAATCAGTCACGCTGTACAGCCGGGGTTGGACTACACCGTTGAGGTGTGGAATGCGGATGCGTATGGCTGGGGAGAAACCCTGCTGTTTGGATGGCCCTCCCCTTGGGCCTTCGCCCTTTTGCGGACGGATCCCATCAGACCTGGATTAGCTCACACCCTCAGAATCGCTGTCCTGGCTATGCTGCATGAAGCTCGACAGCGTTTACCTGAGGTTCTCAGTACAATTGAAAACCTGGCAGGGGAGAAACACGATACTCAACTCGATCTTTTCGTTGACACCAGCACCCCAGATGCTTTGCAGCATGCCCTCAAATACGGTTTTAGAGTCAGAAGCTTGTGGATACGCATGGCCCTGAATCAGGCGCCGCCGCCGCCATCAGGAGTTGATTTGAGTCTATGGGCCATGTAGATGCATCGGAAGACTGGAGCGCTTAACCCAGCTCTAAAGGAACCAATTTACCGGCGGTCACATCAATCAGGCCTTTATCCGAGAGTTTAAACTCAGTTAGGGTTGGGCATCCGGCGAAAGCCAGAGTCATAAAGGGAGAAGGCAGATCGCATCCCAATTGCCTAGCTGACTGACTAAGCTGATTTAGCTCATTGATGACCTGCTCGTAGGGTTGCTCAGACATCAACCCACCCACTGGCAGCGGCAATTCCGATAGGATTTCCCCCTGGCGACACACAACGATGCCGCCCTGGAGCGCAATCAACCGATTCACAGCGGTGGCCATATCTGCATCATCAACCCCCACGACAACAATCTGATGAATGTCCGGCGAAATGCTGCTAGCGATCGCCCCCTGAGTCAGCCCAAAGCCTCGCACCAGCCCCCGGGCAATATTCATCGGTGTGGTTTTGCCATGGCGCTCGATCACCGCCATTTTGAGAATATCCCGGGCAGTATCTGGCGAAATTTCACCCTGGGTGACTGGCAGACTTTCGGCTTCGTCAATACTGATGATTTGCTCTCGAAAGACTTTTATGACATGTACAGTGGTCTGATTCTCCTTATCCTTATCTGTTTTGAGAGTAAAGTCCTGAGGCTGCAGCTTTCTTTGTGGCTGGACTGTATTCATCATCCAGGACGGATAGCTAGGGGTTGGGAGGTCAACCCGTAACCGACCCTCTTCTGCAACCACCTGACCATTCACGATCACGCTCTGTACGGTAAAGTTCTCCAGATCTTCAACCAGCAGAATATCAGCGATTTTACCTGGCGCAATACCGCCGATATCCCGATCAACGCCAAAGTACTCCGCTGGATTTAAAGACGCCATTTGAACTGCTGTCACCGGGTCTACCCCAGTTTTAATCGCTTTTCGCACCAGGTCATCCACGAGTCCTTCGGCGGCAATTTCCCGGATATCTTTGTCATCCACACAGAAGCAGCACCGGCGCGGACTCAGATGCTTCTCAGTAATCACTTTGATTAACTCGGTCAGGTTTCGCATGCTGGATCCTTCCCGGATGACCAAGCGCATTCCTAACCGAATGCGCTCAATCGCCTCTTCCAGCGAAATGGCTTCATGGTCAGACTGAATCCCGGCGGCTACATAAGCGTTAAGTTCTTTGCCCCTGAATTCAGGGGCGCTGCCATCGATGGTTTTGCCCTGGACGCATGCTTGCCGTATCTCCTGGTGTATCTTCGGATCGTTCTGGAGGAGTTCATTGAACAACACAACTTCCCCCAGGCCCACAATCTGCCGCCATGCCAATAACTTTTCCAGATCCGTCAGGGAAAATTCCTGGGCCGGGGTGACTAGCCGAGGCGAGGCGCAGGGCACACCCTGGGCAGCGGTGGCGAAAAACTTCAGCGGGGTGTGGTTGCATTCCGTTAGTAAGAGTTGTATTCCCTCGATTCCTAAGACATTAGCCGTCCAGAGGGTTTCCCAGTTGACTGCAGTATTCCCTCGCGGCAAGACTACCCGAGCGAACTGGGTCGGCGTGACCATACTGGCTTCAATGTGAACGTGGGTGTCCATTAAACCTGGCGACAGGAATAGTCCCCTGGCGTTCATGACTGTGGTTTGAGCTCCGATGGTGTGATCAGCGTCTC
>JASJDH010000550.1 GCA_030065175.1 Leptolyngbyaceae cyanobacterium MO_188.B28
TTAGTCATTAGTCATTGGTCATTGGTCATTGGTCATTGGTCATTAGTTACTGGTCTTTGGTCACGGTCATTGGTCATCAGCAATACCTAAACGGCTCGGGTTCAGTGGGCTGAAGAACCTACAAAATCATGGGCGACTTTCAATAAGATCAGTTTATTGAAAATAGAGGCCTATTGAAAATCCCCAGATATTCACCATTTATCGGACTCAACTGGTAAATCCTGACAAATGACAAATGACCAATGACTAGTCCCAGCGATAGCATCCCACATCGCCGTGATGACCTAACCGGTATTACGCATTCCGGCGGCAATCCCATTGATGGTTAAGAGTGCGCCTCGGAGCAGTTCGCCGCGGCTATAGCGGGAACGAATGACGCCGGAGGAGACGTTGTCCCGGTATTGTCGTAGGCGTTTCAGCAGAGACACTTGGAGGAAGCCAAGGGGAACGATGGTTCCATTCCTCAGGAAAACTGACTTTTGCAGATCGGGATCGCCGTCTAGGAGTCGTTCGTGGCCGGTGATCGTCAGCACCAGGTCACGGGTGAGGTGAAATTCTTGGGCGATGTTGTCAAAGATTGCTTGGAACCGCTCCCGATTGTCGGGATGGGTCAGCTCATGCACATAATGTTCGGCGATCTGCAGGTCCACCTTGGCCAGGGTCATTTCGACCTTGGAAATCACCATTTTGAAGAAGGGCCATTTGTAGTAGAAATAGCGCAGGAGCTTCAAGTGTTCTTCAGGTTCCTGCTGCAAAAACTCTTGCAATGCGGTGCCTACGCCATACCAGGAGGGCAGTAGGAAGCGGGTTTGGGTCCAGCTAAAGACCCAAGGGATGGCCCTGAGGTTAGCCAGATCTTTCTTACCTTTGCGCCGAGCTGGACGAGAGCTAATCTGGAGTTGGCTGATTTCTTCAATGGGGGTGACTTGATGGAAAAAATCCACCAGATCCGGCTGTTCATAGATTAATTCCCGGTAGTGACAGCGCGATCGCACCGCCAATTCTTCCATCAACTCATTCCAGGATTCTATCTCGTCGAAACTGTTGCGCAGCAAACTGGCCTGAATCGTCGCTGTTGTAACGGTTTCCAGATTATACAAAGCCAGATCGGGCAGGTTATATTTGGAGGCCAGCACCTCCCCTTGCTCCGTAATTTTGATACGGCCGTTAATGCTCCGTCCTGGTTGCGCCAGCACCGCTTCATAGGCGGGGCCGCCGCCTCGACCGACCGACCCGCCCCGGCCATGGAAGATTCGCAACGCTACGCCATAATTGTCCGCCGTTTTTTGCAGCGCTTGCTGAGCCTTATGGATTTCCCAGTTACTGCTGAGGAACCCAGAATCTTTGTTACTGTCGGAATACCCCAGCATCACCTCCTGCAGCGGAATGGCGACAGCCTCTGAGGGGTCTTTAGCGGCGTCATATCCTCCTTTCAAGAGGGCCCCATACAGGGGCAAGCTGAAGATCGTATTCATCACAGACGGCGCTCGCCGCAAATCCTCAACCGTCTCAAATAGAGGCACCGGCTGGATACTGCCCGTTCCAGCAGCAGGGTCATACAGTCCGGCTTCCTTGGATAACAACAGCACTTCCAACAGGTCACTGGCGTGATGACTCATGCTGATAATGTAGCTGCGGCAGATATCTGGCCCAAATTCTTGGTGTAGCCGCCGCACCATGCGAAACGTTTCTATCGTCTCGCAGGTTTTGTCTGAAAAGGGCAGCTCCCCAGGGATCAAAGGGCGACGAGTTTGCAGCTCTTGGGTCAACCACTGGGTTTTTTCGTCTTCTGACAAATCGTTATAGGCGGTCGGCAGAATCTGCAGGTATTCGGTAATTTCGTTTAACGTGTCGGAATGGCGCGAACTCTCCTGACGCAGATCCAGTTGGGCCAGATTGAAGCCATAGATTTCGACCTGGGAGATTAAATCTTCCAGATCTCGACAGACAACTCCGGTTTCCTTCAGATTGCGTTGGATTAGTTGAAGTTCGTCTAAGAGATTTTCGCCCGTCTGATAAAAAGTCGCCGGATGAATATCCTGAGCATTCTCCTGCAGGTAGCCGCCGTTGTAGAGGAGCTGGCTGCGATCGCGAGTATTTTCAAGCCGCTTTTCTATGTAGGCCAATTTTAGGCGGTAAGGCTCTTGGCGAAAACGAATCGCCAAGCGATCGTACACCTCTGGCATCTGCACCTGGTCTTGCTCGAGGGATTCCAGCAATTCAGGCAGCACTTCGCTCCAGTGCAGAGACAAACTCAACAGATGGGTTAGTCGACTGATAGAAGCGATGTATTTCCCTAAGACCAAGTTGCGTTGATAACAAGCCGTCTTCCAGGTCACAGCCGGCGTGACGGAGGGATTGCCGTCTCGGTCGGCGCCCACCCAAGACCCAAATCGACAAAAATCGGGGCGAGGCGGACGCAATCTGGGAAAGGTTGTGTTCAACGCCCGCTTAAACCGATTGTAGAGTTCAGGGATGGCTTCAAAAAGAACCACCTCAAAATAGTGCAGCGTATAGTCGACCTCATCCAAGACGGAGGGTTTAAATTGATGTAGCTCATCGGTTAGCCACCAGAGGCGAATTTCCTCGGTTAAGCGGTCCCTGAGAACATCGGCTTCCCAAGAAGAGGATAGCCCCAACGCCCGGGAGCTTTCATCCGCCCGATCCAATCGCCGCAGAATGGCTGAAATGCGTCGCTGCTTATCCCGAATGGTATGACGGACAATCTCAGTCGGATGGGCGGTGAACACCAGCCTCACATCCAGATTGTCAATCAGGTTTTGAATCAGCCGAGGCGGGACGTTTAATCGCTTGAGGGTGGGAAATAGCCAGTGAAAGTTACCCACTTCCTTGCGGGAGGAGGAAATCGAGGAAAAACCAGTTCCGAAAGCGGATTGAATATTGTGTCCGTCTCCGGCGGCGCTAGCTATGGATCCTTTCTCTGAGCCGGGGAGGGGTGAGGTCCAGCTTTGCGATTCGTCGCCATTCCCTTCATTCCCTTTAAGATAGGCGATTTCCGCATCTTCATAGGCGGCTCGATACTGTTGTTGTTGGCCGCGCTGCTCATAATGCTGCTCTACAATATTAATCACCTGAAAATAGAGCGCAAAGGCCCGGGCCGCCCGAATCGCCTCCTCTAGATCCAGGTTTTCAATCACGTTGAGGACATTTTCCCCTAACGCCATCGCCGCCTGACCCTCTGGCGAACAGATCAGCCGCAGTTGGCTGAGTCGGTCGATTAATTGCTGACCGCATTCCTGCCGTAAGACCTGTTCCCACAAATCCTCCACCATTTTTAAGCGATGGCGCAATAACCAATCATGGGTAGATGGAGAATGTGCTGCTTCGGCCAACGCTTGGCCTGCTATTTCATTAGCAGGCCCATTAGCGGGAAGAGTATTATCGGACGATTGGAGGGTCGAACTCATAAAGCTTACTTTTTGAGTCTGCAGTTTACTTTCGAAAAGATTTTAAGAGGTTTGGGGCAAGTAAGCCGAAATTATTTGACTTATCTTTGATTTATTTTTGACCTTAATTGGGAACCCAAACAAGATACCTCACTTCAATGCGTAACAAAAACAGTTCATTCCCGAAGGATAGCCTGCTGCTGACTCTATCTGCACTTGCGATAACTGAACGGGGTCAGTAAACCTGGGTGAAATTTGAGTCGGAAAAGCCTGGCTGTAGATAAACCCAGAACGCAAAACAGAGAAGCGAGTAGGAAACTACTTCCTGCTTTGCCGAATTCTGGATTCTTTGGGCTACAGCTTAGAGTGGGAAAGTATCGCTAGGATAAATCACTCCGCGGGAAGGGTAGCGCCCTACAGAATCCAAAATGCAGAATCTGGTCATCTCTTCCCTGATTTCTGAATCCTCACCCCTTGGGATATCCTGGTTTAAGGCGACATCCTTTTTTTTCTCAAGGAGAGTTTCTCACTTTAAAAAAATTGATAGCCGCACCCTTAGGTAATGGGAGGATGACTCCTGTCCATATGAGCGTAAAGAATTCAGTCCGAGTGTAAAGAATCCTGTCAAGAATCATGGTTATTCTCGGGCTTAGGGATAGGCATTGTCAGGACAGGTAAGCGATCGCCCCGAAATATCTCTTCGCTCGCCACCCCTATCTGCTGTACAAATTCACTCAAGGACTTTGCACTCAAAATGCCTAATAACATGGGCCCCGTCGCCAAACTAATCAGGAGTTCAGGCGAAACCGGCAAGGTTGGCGCATGGGTATTTGAATGATCAGTAGAGATAGAATTTTCGGAATGAGGCTGCGGAGCGGCTTGACGCATAGGGCCATTAGCACAGTTTTAAGGGGATAGTGAACTCAGATACTCATGGGAATTGCGTTTGCAATCCTGGGTTGACTCACGGTCGCTGTCGCGTTCCCCAGAGATATCCATGGACTAATCATAAGCTGTCAAGTTTGTTCCAGGCGGGAATCTATAAAAAAAATTGAACAGGCCTTTAGCATTCCTATGCGGAGTTGAGTAAATTGAAGCCGATATTGACATAATCGTCACAATAGAGCTATAACCCAAAGTCCTTACTATGGAGATATGGAGAGGCAATGCAAATTGATTAATTCGATTTGTCTAAATTGATGAAAGTTGTGCTATCCCTTTGAGGCAGAATATTAAGCACTTGGGCGAGAAAGTTACCCGCCAGCCGGTAAAAGTTATCTAAAGGATACTAAATAGAAATAGGGGACTTTAGTCCATAAAGGTCTTTTACAGAATTGTATGATAGGCGGGTTTGAATTGCTGATATCGGGTTTGGGGATTTTGCTGTTGAAGTCATATGCTCAATAAGCGCCATTTCGTACCACATCAGGACCTTGATCCGTCAAGGCTGCTGCCTTGGCTAAATCAGGCGATCAATCAGCCTGAGGCTGAACTTCAGGTAAAGCTGCGGGGAAATGTTCTCCACGTGTTGTGTGAAACACCCACCTCAGCCCAGCGAGAAGCGGTTGCGCTTAATCTGGTCAAATCCCTGCTAAATGACGAGTTCAAGTCCCTCCTGGCGAACGACTATCCCCAAATTTATCAGCTGTATCTCTACAATCGCTTGCCCGGTCAGCATAAACCGGAATGGACAGCCCCGATCTATCTCAATCGTTTGGAAAGACACCTGGCCCAATTGGTGTTGCAGCGCCCAGAAGATACTGAAGCCGCCGCCCTATTGGTCTCTCTGGCGAGCCAGTACGCTGAGAGTCAATCAGACCGCGACCCTGGCCACGAATCTGGCAGTGAGCCGACAGGGGAGCTGAGCTTGGACGTAGACGCCGCAGAGGTGGATGTGAATTCCGCCATTGTCCTCTCTAATCTTAGTCTGGCGCGCCAGGGAGACCCAGAGGCGATCGCGCGGTATTTGAGTGAAACGCTGAGCGCCCTGGACGTTGGTGTCTGGGTCAACTGCAAAGCTAGACCTGGGAAAGTTCGTCGTCAAGCAGGGGTGATTACGGCGGGCGATCGCGCTTCATCAGAGGACGCCTCCCCGGAAGATCTGACAGAAAGTAAAACCGTTCCTCGATTGTGGATCTTCTGCGAAGCCACCTATAGCCCCGATCCGCACGTGATCGCCGAGCCCACCGCTCAACGGTTGCGGGAGCTGAAACTAGAGCGGTTCCAAGACGCTGTTCTGCTAATTCAGGTGCAAGGAGAACCCGCCCCTGATTGGGGGTTGCGGATTGATTTGACGCCGCCAGAGGAGATGCTGAACGATTGGGCCCGTTGGGGCGATCGTCTCGCCCTGGAGCGACTGCTCAATCAATCGCTGGCGGATCAGGGACTAAAAGTCGCCATCGAACTCAAAGAATCTACTCTGCACGGGGTTGTCTATCAGCAGCAGGCGTCTGACAGCACGGAAATCCCAAATCCGGCGGCAATTCTGGATGGGGCGACGGTCCTGGGGGCGTCGGAAGCGGAGGTAGACGCCAAGCCTGTAGACAAGTCAGGAATTCCCTCCGTCCAGGCAGACGTTGTGAAGGCGCTGGAGCCCCTCCTAGAAAAGTTAGCTCCCCAGGGCGTCCATCGCGCCATGCTATATGGACAGCAAGAGGCGCAGGCGGCCCCGGCTTGGGTCGCCTGCCTGGATTTACCCGCCGCCGAACATCCAGACTTGGCGGAAAGCACCGAAAGTCTAGCCGGTCAGGGCGATTTGCCAGCACTGGCGTTTCTATTGAATCGGCAGCTTAACCCAGATCTGGACATCCAGTTAGCCACTGGCGGGATCCGCGTTCAGCTGTTGGTTAAAGATGACCTGTTGCACATTATGGTGGATGGGCCGATCTGTCCCGATCGACGACATGTCGGTCAGATTATCAACCAATTTATGACCCCCCAATCGTTTCCCGATGCGAATGGGGTTCGGGTGTATGGTCGGCGTGCAGGCCAGCAACGACCGACTTGGAGCTATGGGGTAGATTTTCATCAGCGGGAGCGATTGGTGCCCGAGGCGACGCCAGAGTTCGCC
>JASJDH010000551.1 GCA_030065175.1 Leptolyngbyaceae cyanobacterium MO_188.B28
CTTTGCCATAACAGTTGTTGCTTCTTTTCCTTGAATTTAGAGCCCCTCAGAAAAAACAGGCTGATAACGGGGCGCATTGCCCTTCACCCACTACCGCTGGCATTCTGACAAAATGGGATTTGATTTCATTGAAAATCCCTTAAATGATGTCTAAACCGACTAATATTTTTGGATAGGTATACCCTTGCGGGAAAGTCTGAACAATTATGGTCAAGCGAATTCTAGTGGTTGACAATGAACCCTATATCCAAGAAGTGGCTCAAATCTGTTTGGAGACGATCGCTGGCTGGCAAGTAATTACAGCAGGTTCAGGCAGTGAGGGATTAACCAAGGCGGAGAATGAACACCCCGACGCTATCCTCCTAGATGTCATGATGCCGGATATGGACGGCCTCACCACCTTTCAGAAACTGCAGACAAATTCTGCCACTCAAGCCATTCCAGTCATTTTGCTGACTGCCAAAGTGCAAGCCTCAGATCGACGACGATACCAGGATCTAGGCATCACAGCCACTATCCCCAAACCCTTCGATCCGTTGCAATTAGCCAATCAGGTCGCTGATATTCTCGGCTGGAGTTTATAGCTTATTTCTTCTCTATCCACTTTGGCGGGATTTATTCGCCTTGGCGCGGCCCCAGACAATCTGCTCCAGTTTTTTCGCCCCAACCAAAATGAATAAGATAATTACCCCGCCAATCAAACACATTTGCCATAGACCACAACCAGCCACTACCCCTAGAGCTGCAGACACCCAAATCGCAGCCGCAGAAGTCAGCCCCTTCACAACGGGTCTATCCTCCGCACGGCTAGAAAAATAGAAAATTTCTCCCGCCCCTAAAAAGCCAATCCCCGTGGCTACCCCTTGAATGGTTCTACTGAGCGCGTCCGGAGACAAATCGGGCCCTATCTGTAATGGAATAAGCACAAACAGAGCAGCCCCCAAACTCACCAACATATGAGTTCTCAATCCAGCGGCTTTTCTGTGTATCTGACGATTCCACCCAATGACTCCCCCCATCACCAAAGCCAGGGTTAACCGAAATATCAACGTCAGCCAGTCATTCGGAGCAATCGCCAAGGTTAAGACTTATCCCACTTCGAGGATTCAACAACTCTGAGGATTCAACAACAAAGAAAGCGCAAAGCCTCTCTTTAACCTTATCTTAACCTTGAATCATAGGAAGAAAGAACTCTACCCCGAAGACATCCCGTCTTTCAGAGATTTTGGATTTTGATTTTGGATTTTGGATTTTCTCCTCCATCTCCCCTATCCTCCCCATCTTCCCCATCCTTCCCATCATCTCCCCATCCCTATAGCCTCTCCTCTACCAGCGCGCGAATCTCATCTCGACTCAATTCAATCGGATTATTACGATTCGCCGTCTTGTCCAGAATTCTGTCCAGATCTGATTGCTGAACGCCGTACTCCCTCAGAAGAGGCAGTTTAAGGACCTCGGTCCAGTTATCCAAAACCTTGACTAGGGCTTTACACGCCTCTTCCTTATTTGAATAAGACTGCTCAGACAGCAATCCTCCTAACCGCGCCAGTTTATCTAAGGAGGGACTTTCTGGCGTACGCGCCCACAGCGCTTGAACATTGGCGCGCACCGAAGCAGCCACCAGCGTGCCGCAAACAACCCCGTGGGGAATGGGGAAAAAGCCGCCAATCGGAGACGCTAAGCCATGCACAATGCCCAGTCCGGCATTGGCCAAGGTAATGCCGGACATTAAAGAGGCGTACGCCATGCCTTCGCGGACAGCAATATCGTTGGCTCCTTCACCGCAGGCCAGCAGCAGATTGTTTTTGATTGCCTCCAGGCCGCTCCAGGCGATCGCATCTGTCAGCGGCGAAGCAGTCGGCGACAAATAGGGCTCCAGTAATTGGGTAAAGGCGTCCATTCCGCAGGCGGCGGTCACATGGCGCGGGCAGGAGGTCAGCAATTCGCCATCCACAATTACCACATCCGGAATCAGGTTTTCGTGGCGCAGCGACTTTTTGTATCCCAGGGGGCCGACTTCGCTGATGACGGCGTTTTTGGTCACCTCGCCGCCGGTGCCAGAGGTTGTGGGGATAGCGATAAAGGGGGTCTTTACGCCGCTATGGGGAATGCCCAGACCCACCCCTTCCAGGTGATCAAACAGGGAATTGTTGTGGGGCAACATCGCCGAGAGCGCCTTGCCCGCATCCACCACACTGCCGCCGCCGATGGCCACGACCCCGTCAATGGAAGCTTTTCGGTATTCGGCGCAGGTGCGATCGATCATCGAGGTGGTGGGTTCGCCGTTGCAGATCACCGGGTGAACCTCAATGCCCACGGTGCGCAACATTGTTTCAATCTGCGGTAGCTTGCCCGACGACTGCAGCGAATGCGCCCCAGTCACTAGCAAAATATTTGAGCCCTTCAATTGGCGGAGGATCTTGGGCAGGAGCTTCAGTTTTCCGGCGCCAAAGTAGATGGGGGGGACTTTTGCAAAGTTAAAGGCTGGCATCACCATTTTCCTCGCTCCTCTGGCGCAATTACCTGATACGGCACCCCTTCTCGCGGTTTAGCCATCCAGGGTTCGACGGTCTTACGCCAGGTGAGATAGTGCTCGGTTTGCTTATGGGCGGCGGCCCCGTCTTTTGATTCGTAGGCTTCGTAGAGCAGAAAGCAGGTGGGGTCGTTCTGATGCTGGAGGACATCAAACCGCATATTGGCGGCCTCTTGGGTGGATTTTTCGTGGTTGAGGCGGGAGGCTTGGATGAAATCGTCTATATGGTCTGGCTTCACATAGACGTGAACGCAGGTCACTATCATAATGACGTCTCCACATGGGCAGTAGATGAAGACCCTATATTCTAACGTCCGCTGATGCTTTCGGTTTGCGAGAAGTTTTCCATATGAAGTAATCTAACGCTTCGATAAGAACCGAAATCAATCGCGACAGATCCCTGGGTTCTTCAAGAACCCAGGGATCTCCAACCCACCGTCACTCCCTCATCAGCACTCATTCTGCTTCGGAAGACGCCAGGGGACAGCCCCATCCTTCATGTTGAACCAAAATCAATCGCCACAGATCCCTGGGTTCTCAAAGAACCCAGGGATCTAACCCGCCACTGGACAGATCTACGTTTCAGAAGATTGCGCCCGCTCAGCCGCCAGCGCCTGAATCCGCTCTAGCTCACGCCTGTAATATTCAGCTTCAGGAGAGCCCATGCGCTGCGAAATCTCAAACGCCTCCTGGCGATAGGCCAGAGCTTTGGCAATGTCGCCCTGCTCTTCTGCAATAGAGGCCAGCCAATCCAGCGTTGGCGGCAACCGAGGAGTTAATCCGAGCTGACGAGTGATGTCTATCGATTCTTCAAACAAACGAAGCGCTGCTTCGGTCTCGCCCTGCTTGGTTTTGAGACTGCCGAGTTGATGGAGAGTAGTGGCTTTGCCCTGGACGTTGCCGATTTGTTCAGCAATGTCGAGGGATTGTTGGTAGAGAGCGATCGCCTCCTCAATCTCACCTTGGTTGGATTTCATCCTGCCGAGTTCATGGAGGGTGGCTGCTTTGCCCTGGACGTCGCCGATTTGTTCAGCAATGTCGAGGGATTGTTGGTAGAGAGCGATCGCCTCCTCAATCTCACCTTGGCCAGCTTTGATACGTGCAAGTTCATGCAAAGTTGTGGCTTTTCCCGCAAGATTGCCAATTTGTTCTTTAATTTGCAAAGATTGCTGATGGAGTTGAAGAGCTTCTTCCACTTGTCCTAAGCCATATTTGAGAATTCCTAGCTGACTCAGAGTAGCAGCTTTGCCCTGGACGTTGCCAGTTTGTTCATCGATAGTCAGGACTTCTTGGTAAAGCGAGATCGCCTCCTCAATCTCACCCTGATCGGCTTTGAGCCTGCCAAGTTCATGGAGAGTAGCAGCTTTATTTGCTTGATCACCAAGCTTATCCTGTAGCTCAATTGACTCAGAGTAAAGTCCTTCTGCTTCAACAACTTTCCCAGTATCAGCGCAGAGTATGCCCAAAAAATGCAAGGCAGAAGCTTTTTGAGGTAAAAGGTCTTCACTAGATTTAGCTACCTGAAGAGCTTTTTGAAGTTGATATTCAGCCTTCAAAGTATCTCCAAGCCCCCTGTAAGCATATCCAAGCTCCATCAGCGCACGACAGTAATTAGCTAACTCAGCTTTTGTTGGTTCACTAGTGGGGCGATATTCCATCGCCAGTCGTTCCAGTGTGTCGATGCGTTCCTGCCAGTCTTCTAGTAATAAGCTTTCGCGGATGCGGTCGGAGAAGATAGTTTTATCTGCAGCAAGTTTCTGGATTGAAGGCCGAGTTTTGAAGCGAAAGACGCCTGACTTCCAGCTCCAAAAATCCGGAGCGTACTTTATTACACGGTTAATGGCATAATCAGGCAAGCAAAACAGCACCGGATAGGGTGCCGAATCAATAAACGCATCCCGCACAAAATTCAGATCCACCAGCACCGGGGGATAATCTCCCGACATGCCGATGGAATTTTCCAGCCCCTTAATCCAAACAATCGCCCTTTTTTCGGGTGTCCAGGGGTGATTTTCCAACCGCTTAACCAATTCATCCTTAAGGAATTTAAGGGCCGGGTCATTTAGCGTCAGCTCTACAAACTGAGCATCGGCGCAGTTGGGATGGGTCTTTAAACGCTGAATAAGAATGTCGAGATCCGCCAGAAAATTGATCTCCACAAAGCCAATGGTGAACCCCTCCGCAAAGTCGATGAAGGTCGCCAGCTTTTCGATGGCCTCTCCGTTGAGGCTGACAAACTCTTCGGTCGGATCAGGCGGAGGTTCGGGGGATATCTGTGTGAGGCCGGAATCCTCTGAGATTCCCCCTGCCCCTCTTAAAAAGGGGGGTAAGAAACGGCTCCAAGTCCCCCTTTTTAAGGGGGATTTAGGGGGATCTTTATCAAGCAACTCAGCAGCAACCCCTTCAGACGCCTGTTCAGAAACGCCCTCTTCTCTTTGCCAAATCTGAAGCCATCTAAAGGGATTCTTTGAAGGCATGGATTTGCCTCACTAAAGGATTCACATACATCCACTGCTGGTTTCCAGTGACATATTCCAAAACCGTTATATTAAACAGCATAGACTGCATCATCGCCTGCATTTCCGGATCCCGGGGAGATTCCTTGCTCCGACAGATTTGAGCCAACACCGGATAGTGATCCGCCGGAATAAAGCGCTCAAAATTTCCCCGTTCGTCGCTCGCTGAGTAATCAATGTCCTCCGCCATGATTTTTTTGTGGCCGCGGGTGCTTGCAGTCAGACAAGCGGCGCGGGTCAACTGCATAAGCTGGCGAACATGCCCGCCACTCAACCGCACCAGTTTCCGAACCAATTCCCGGGAGTCAAAAATCTGATCGACATCGATGCGCTGCTCAATCAGCTGCGCCATTAGCTCTAAGCCTTCTAGATCCGGCTCTAGCTCTACAGTTTCCCGATCAAACCGATACACATTCACCATCGGCATAATCTTGAGGGAGCCGAAGGCATTGCTGTAGTTCTGTCCAGAATAGATCACCGAAATGGGTACGGTGTAGATAATGGCGCAGTGCAGATCCCGCAACTGGCTGGCGTACTTTAGGAATAGATGCTCCCCCACATGGGGCGGCACCCGGTCCAGATTATCCAAAATAATCAAAAAGCCCTTGCAGTTGGGTTTCTTTTCCCGCAGCTTAGCGTAGGCGTCCTTGAGCAAATTATTGGTATTCTCCTGCAGACGGGAAAAGCCCTGCTGCAAGTCTTCTCGAATGGTGCGCTTGTAGGTGTCTGACCCTTTAATCTGCGACAGCAGCTTCACCATCAGTTTGAAAACAAAAGGATAGGGCTGCCCCGCCTCCGCCGAGGCGCTGAGGCTAACGGATTTTTCCACCTTTTCTTCGGTTTCGCCGGTAATTTCCTTAAACCAGTTCTCAAACTCCTGCACCAGCTTGGGCTCGAGCTGCAGCCCCCAAGCCTGAATCGCCTCCGTTACCGCCTTAATTACCACCAGGTAGATGTCTTTATAGTCGGTGTCATTGATGTCCAGCTCTTCCGTAGCCTTGATATAGATGACTTCGTAGCCTTCGGAGGCCAGTTCCCAGCGGCGCTGAATGCGCTTCAGCTCAGTGCTCTTGCCGCAACCCCGGTGCCCTGTAAAGAGAATGGCGGCGGGTTCCCCCGGGTCCAGAAAACCCAGTTGAGCGCTAACGGTGTCGATCGCTTCTCGACTGCGAGCAGCTGACAGCTCCACATAATAGCGGTCTATATCAGCGCCCGTCAGCGCCCCCAGGTTACAAACCCGAAAGGCCTGTTTGAGTGTTGTCGCCCGATCCGTGGATGAACCCGTCATCAATGGTTGTACTCCTTACCTGGTTAGCCCAATTTTAGCGGTTGAATGGTTTGTGGGCGCCAACTTAAAGCGGGACAATCCAGTAGAGAAGGAAGTCAGAAGTCAGAAGTCAGTCAGAAACTGGATTCTGTCT
>JASJDH010000552.1 GCA_030065175.1 Leptolyngbyaceae cyanobacterium MO_188.B28
TCAAAGCGAATCTGCTTTAGCCCAAAGGCTCGTTTCAGTGGAGGCTGCAGCAGTGGCGCTCCATCTGCCGCCGTTGCTGTCTTTGCAAGTTGCATGGAGATATTATCTCCACCGTCTAATTGAGTTGCGCTGTTAGTGCGCCAATCCTTCAGATTGGCGTCAACTAGCTTAGCCCCCTTAAAATTTGTCGCATTTGCTTGGGCCTTAGATAAATTCGCATTGGTTAGATCGGCCCCGCTAAAATTGGCGCAACTCAGGTCAGCCGCCTCCAAATTTGCCCCACTGAGATCAGCGCCGTTGAGGTAAGCATCTTTGAGGGTAGCCTGACTAAGATTGGCATTCTTAAGATTAGCCTCAACCAAGCAGGCTCCATTGAAATTTACATTGCGTAAATTCGCCCCGCTCAGATCGCAATCAAACAGGTAAGCCTGACAAAGACTTGGCGTTATGTTGGGATTATCTGCTCTCCAACGATTCCAATGCTCGACTCCCTGCGTAATCAGAATAAGGTAGGTATTATCCGCCATCGAGGAATCCTCTCACCCTGCTCCATCACCCAGTTCCTATAGCTGGCGGAATAAAAGAACATGTTCCCCAGTTATTCGCCATTAATTTTTCTGGGCTTTTATGAATCAGTTTATAGCGTTGAGCAGGGAAGCGCTCCTACCTGTAGCGCTTAAAGGGGTAAATATTCGTCATGTTAATTAGTAATTTACGCCTCGGTACTTTCGCACCGATTTTTTCTGCGCAGGAGCTTGATTTGAGGATCGTTGGGGTTGAGCAGACGGGGCTCGGTAAACATTGCCTCGATAAGTGAAAAGAGTCGAGTCAGCAGTTGACTCCGCCGCTTGGTAGGAGTCCTTCTCTGGTATCGTTTCAGGCGCTGCTGTCGGCTCAGATCGGTTGGGAAGCAGTTTCTGACGCCAAATAGTCAAGTGGGTTTCATTATCAACTAGCAAACAGAAACCGCCAGCCGCTAATTCTTTTTGGCACGTCTCAACGGCCAATTCATAAAGCCGATTAGAAAACGCCACCCCGCGTTCGAATAAATTGCCTTGGAAGAAAAAACTAGTTGCTGTTTTGTGTTCAATTCCTTGGGATTCCAGTTCTTTAGAAAAGACAACCAGCATGATTAAACATCTAAGATAAAGTTCCAGTTTTCCTTGGAGATGCAAAGAATAAGGCGTTTTATCCCTTTACCTGATCAAGTTTCATTCTGTGCAGACTTAAAAACTCTGTGCAGACTCAAAAACCTGAGTTAGATGGATCATTAAGAAGCTGCAGGGCTTCTTAATAGGTGGCTGGGGAGGGTGTGAAAAGAGGACCTAAATAGGGACTGCTAAAGGGATCAGACATGAGAGGGTCGACATCTTGGAAGGAGGTTGGACCAGACTTAATTGTGAAGGGAGGTTGAGAAGTTGGGGGAAAAGAATTCTCTGACGCGATTTTAAAGGAGGTTGGGTGCGATTTTGCAACTCGTTGGGGAGTTGTTTGGTTAGAAGCGTTATTCACCCCAGCGGGGGAGAGGGAAGTCAATGTTGATTCAGTAAAGCTGGCTGCCTTTTTCTGTGAGCCAGACCCATTAGTCGTTAATCTGGGCTGGGGTAAAGCGCCTCGTTTGGCGGCGACAAAACTTTGGATAAAGTCTTGAACTGGGCTTTGGCTTGGTGACTTGCCTGGCTCCGCAGCCGTTTGCTTTACCTCCTCGTTGATTTGGCGCCAAAAGGTAAAATGAGTTTCTTCGTCAACAATCAAATAATCGTTTTCAGTGGCCGACTCTTCTTGATAAAGATCAGAAGCCGCCTGACGAAGGCGTTTGGAGAATGTCACTCCTCTCACAAATGAGTGGCCTTGAAAGCAAATATTCTTTGCATTTTTGAAGTGAATTCCATTGCTTTCTAGGTCTTTTGCTTGAATGAGCAGCATAGCTAAAGCCTTAGTTATTAATACTCTGAATGGATAGATTGTTTAAGGACCGTCAGATGCTTTCTGAGATTCTCAAATGATGCGGGCGCCCTAAAAAAATGGAGGAGCGTAAGGCGATGCCGCGTCTGAACCGTATGTCGTCTGGTGAAAAATTGTTTTTTGTATGGGTAGGTGCGAGTAGCGATGCGCCCGAAACCGTCAACGTGAAATGCACTGTAACTGCCTGTAATACAATCTTAGAGTCTCTCGTTGTAAAACCCTTCCGCCAAATTGCTTAATCTAGACAAGCCATTGCCCATTTCCAAATCGTCCCAAAACCCAACTTTCAGGTTCGGTAACCCCTCCTTCAGGTTAAAGCGTTGGGCAAGCACTATATAAATAGCTGTTAAGCCGGAGCGAGAATTTATGGGAAAAGTAGTTGGCATTGACTTGGGCACCACTAACTCCTGTGTTGCTGTGATGGAGGGCGGCAAGCCTACAGTAATTGCTAATGCTGAGGGATTCCGCACGACTCCCTCGGTTGTGGCTTACGCCAAGAATGGCGATCGTCTGGTTGGGCAAATCGCCAAGCGTCAGGCGGTTATGAATCCTCAAAATACTTTTTATTCAGTTAAAAGATTTATTGGTCGTCGTTATGACGAGGTGACCACCGAGACGACCGAAGTCTCCTATAAGGTGCTCAACGTCAACGGCAATGTTAAGCTGGACTGCCCTACCGCGGGTAAGCAGTTTGCATCTGAAGAAATTTCAGCTCAGGTTTTACGTAAGTTGGCGGATGACGCGAGTAAGTACCTGGGTGAGCAAGTCAGCCAAGCCGTCATTACCGTACCTGCCTATTTTAATGATTCTCAGCGGCAAGCCACCAAAGACGCTGGTCGGATTGCAGGCCTCGAGGTCCTGAGGATTATCAATGAGCCGACCGCCGCTGCCTTGGCCTACGGTTTAGATAAGAAGAGCAATGAAACTATCCTGGTATTTGACTTAGGAGGCGGCACCTTCGACGTCTCTATTCTGGAAGTGGGCGATGGCGTTTTTGAGGTGCTAGCGACTTCAGGCGACACTCACTTGGGTGGAGATGATTTCGACAAGAAGATCGTGGACTATCTGGCTGCAGAGTTCATGAAATCTGAAGGCATCGATCTGCGTAAGGATAAGCAAGCCTTACAACGCCTGACCGAAGCTGCTGAGAAGGCGAAGATTGAGCTCTCTAGCGTGACTCAGGCCGAGGTTAACCTGCCCTTCATCACCGCTACTCAAGATGGGCCTAAGCACCTGGACACCACATTGACGCGGGCTAAGTTTGAGGAGTTGTGCGCTGATCTGATCGATCGCAGCCGCATCCCCGTTGAGAATGCCATGCGGGACGCCAAGTTGGATAAGAGCGCCATCAATGAGGTCGTTTTGGTGGGGGGCTCCACTCGAATTCCTGCGGTTAAGGATTTAGTCAAACGGATCCTCGGCAAAGAGCCGAACCAAACGGTCAACCCCGATGAAGTGGTTGCGGTTGGAGCGGCTATTCAAGGCGGTGTCCTGGCTGGCGAGGTGAAGGATATTCTGCTTTTGGATGTGACGCCGTTGTCTCTTGGGGTTGAAACCCTGGGCGGCGTGATGACCAAGCTGATTACTCGCAACACCACTATCCCGACTAAGAAGTCTGAAGTATTCTCCACCGCCGTGGATGGTCAAACCAATGTGGAGATTCACGTGCTCCAGGGTGAGCGGGAAATGGCGAATAGCAACAAGAGTTTAGGAACCTTCCGCTTGGATGGTATTCCCCCTGCTCCTCGAGGCGTGCCGCAAATCGAGGTAATCTTTGATATTGACGCCAATGGCATCCTCAATGTAACGGCTAAAGATAAGGGTACTGGCAAGGAGCAATCTATTAGCATTACAGGCGCTTCTACGCTATCGGACAACGAAGTCGATCGTATGGTGAAGGATGCTGAGGCCCATGCTTCTGAAGATAAGGAGCGTCGGGAGAAAATCGATCTCAAGAACCAAGCTGATTCTCTTGCCTACCAGGCTGAGAAGCAAATTAGCGAACTTGGGGATAAGGTGCCGGCTGCTGATAAGGAGAAGGTGGAAGGTCAAATTAAGGACCTTAAGGATGCGATCGCAAGTGAAGATTTTGACAAGATCAAATCTCTAACTGGCGAATTGCAGCAGTCCCTCTATAGCATTAGCAGCAATCTATATCAGCAAGGGGACGCCCAAGCCGCAGCCGCTGACCCCACTTCCGGCGCAACTGCTGATAGCGGGGCAGGAGCACCTAGCGGAGAGGATGATGTGATTGACGCAGAGTTCTCCGAAACTGACACAAATAAGTAGTGGCGTCTAGTCCGTCAGCAGGTCATTCATGGGGGAGGGTATCCCCCTAAAGGCGATTCATTTTTGCTCCGGCTAGTTAGGGTAGAGGGCGATCGCCCTCTACCTTTTTTAAGATTTTGAAAAAGGTCGTGATGAATTGTAAGGTTTCAGCGTTGCATTTTCTGAACAAGCGCTAAATTTCATGATTTCTAAGGGGGAATCCCGTTAACTTTGCTAGAAGGGAAGAAGCGTAGGTTTGGGACGTGTTTTACATACCGCCATGGCCAATCCCGTTTTGACGCTTACCGAATTTGAGCAGCAACGCTCCCATGCTTCGCATGATGAGATTCAGCTGGCGCTGGCGATTGCAGATGAACCGGTCTTGCGATCGCTGCTAGAAGACGCCACGCCAATTATCGTTCCCCCCCATCGCATCGGCTCAGTTACAGCTGAAATCGGGGTTCCTGGATTGGACGTCGATAGAGCGATTGATGGAATCCTGCGCTTTGAAGCCATCCACTGCGTATTGGCCAATACGCAGCCTAACGATGAAGGCTCGGCGAAAATTGGCTCGCAACATCGACTGCAAGACTACTCATACCTAACTCGGCATCGCTCAGAGTTATATACTCTGGCCCAAGATATTCCCCTATCCCAAGCCATTGCATTGTTGAGCCAAACTGGGTTCAGTCCTGAACAAGTCAAGGCGATTCTATACCTGCCGAATGACGCCTGGCACAAAAGCTGGTGGTATACCTTGGATGCGGCTGGATATCTAACAGCGCCTTTTCAGCGATTCATTCGCACTCGCCAATACGCCGACGGCGCTGTCACCATTCAATATAAAGATTACTACGCCGAAGAACGTCCCCTTTGTTTCAAAAGTAAAGATCATCGAACCCCGGTGATCATCAAATCTGAAGGCCAAGGCTTTCGAGAGACCCTGGAAAAAATTAACCAGGCTAGAGAACAGCTGAACACCCCTCAAGCCCTCCTCATTTCTACTACGCTTTCAGGCTTGGAGGCCCAGGGGTTTATTCGGCAAGGGGTGAGTCTCTACACAGCACAGACATTAAGGCTGCCTACTAGTGCAAACTGTGCTCGCTGCGCCAACCTAGGCTGTCCGATGAATAGTCGGGCTGATTCTCCGGTGATGACCTGTGCGCAGTTCTCTTTAGTCAGTTAATTAGTACTAGTCAGTTAAACTTTATCTATGTTGAGTCCTGTAGTTTCTTCCGCCCACTCTACGAGAAGAGCAAGCTCTACACCCTAAATCCCTCTCCCAGCCTGGGAGAGGGACTTTGAGATAGCCGTTAACCCTCACTGAGGGAGGAGATTTTGGGATAAGTCAGAACTCCAGGTCTCAAGTTGGATGTGGTTTATTTAGTTATTTAACAAGCCTTGCTAAGGATCGGCGGATAAATAACATCCCATCTACCCATCCACCCATCTACTCATCCACTGCCTTTTACTGGGACTTTATTTTCACAAAACTCCCTTAACGGTGTCTTGGCGGCGGATCTTTGCGCGAAAGTCCTAACATCGGTAGTTGAGGCCGAGAAGTATGGTCGGGCAAATAGTGTTTGGGGGATGGGGAAACATCGCTAAGCTGGGGACGTTGAATGCGCCGCCACTGGAACGCGATCGCAGCGCTGACCATCCCCAGTCCAAAAATTAGTAGAGAGACTCTACCATGGAGTCCCCCTAACAACACATCAACTGCCCCAGCGGTGGCCGCAAAGCTCATCAGAGGATGACGTCGATAGGCTCTCTTGAGAAGTTGAGTCCACACAATTTTTATTCAAACTCAATACGATAGATTCGGGGCAGCTAAAACGTCTTCGCCCTAACCCAATCCGATCCAGCTAAGTATGCCCTTACCCGTCACATACTCTATTAATACGATAGCAATAAAGCCAATCATGGCGACCCGGCCGTTCAGTCGCTCTGCATAGGCGTTAAAACCAGATTTAGGCCGTTCTAACTTCGGTTGGATAGTGGGTTTGATTGGAGTCATCGGTTCTTTAAAGATTGGTTAGTTTCTCATCTTGTCATACTTTAAGTATTTATAAGAATCCGACTGGACGTCAATGACGGATCTCCTCCCTTAGTCCACTACGTAAGCGCCCGTAAGTCATCTGGTCCTGCACTAAAGGGCTTCGTTTAAAGATAAGGGAGTTGCGTCAAAATAAAGTCCCAGAAAAAGGCAGTGGATGGGTAGATGGGT
>JASJDH010000553.1 GCA_030065175.1 Leptolyngbyaceae cyanobacterium MO_188.B28
TTGGCAATCAAACGGAGGGAATATCGGCTCAAAGTCTCTTACAGAACTCATCATCGAATCCCCATCACTCCGCCCCGTTTAACCTCAGACACCCTGAAGGATCTGTTCCCAAGCCCTAATTTCTGGGAAAGTTAACTCATAGAGAGTCATTCCAATTCCGTCTAAACGACCTTGCATAAAGACGAAAGAACAGCGGTGCAAAACCGAATTTCTTCAACCAAAACAATTGGCTGGCTTCAGGATCTGCAAAGCCGCTGGGGTATTTGATATAGAGCATTGACGATCTAGGATTGGGCCGAAAAATTCTAACGTTAGCGTTGGCTTGTCGTGGCGTTACAGATCGATGACAAATCAGACTGAAATCAATCAACTTTCAGGGAACCCAGAAATTGAGCGCCCGCTAAATCAATCAGATCTTGAGCGCTTGGTTGGCATGAGGTCGACCTTTAGCACCGTCTTCCCTGACAAGGTAAAATTGGACTTTACGGTGGCCATTTGCACCTATAACGGGGAACATCGGCTTCCAGGCGTCTTGGAATGTTTAAAATGGCAACTGAATACGGAAGACATCGTTTGGGAAGTGTTGGTTATCGATAACAACAGCACAGATGGGGTCGCCCAAGTGGTGAAAGACTTCCAGCAAAAGTGGCCGCAGAAAGGTCAATTGCGATATGGATTTGAACTCAAACAGGGCGCAGGTTATGCTCGCCATAAAGCCGTTCAACTGGCGAGAAGCCCGTTAATTGGTTTCCTGGATGATGATAATTTACCGTCCATGATTTGGGTTAGCGCCGCCTATGAATTCGCCCAAACCCACCCAGCGGTTGGAGTATATGGAAGCCGCATTCGCGGTGATTTTGAAATTAACCCTCCAGAGAATTTTGAACGAATCGCCCCTCTGCTAGCACTGACCGAACGAGGGGGAACGGCTCATCGTTATCCGCCCCACAAAAAGGTTTTGCCGCCTGGCGCTGGCATGGTGGTGCGGAGGCAAGCATGGTTAGACAATGTTCCCGAAAATGTGCTGTTGAGCGGCCGCACTGGAAAAAGCATGTTGACGGGGGAAGATCTAGAAGCGGTCCTCCATATCCAAGGGGCTGGCTGGGAGGTCTGGTACAACCCCGGCATGCGCCTATATCACAGTATTCCAGGTAAGCGTCTGAAGCGTGAATATTTGATTAGCTTATGTCGAGGCATTGGACTCAGCCGTCACCGCACCCGAATGCTGAGTGTGGCGGCCTGGCGACGCCCAATCATGACGCCGCTTTACATGCTCAATGACATTCGGAAAATTTTTAAGCATCTGATTCGATACCGTCAATGCGTCGTGACAGATGTGGTGACCGCCTGTGAAATGACCCTTTACTTGTCAAGTTTGGTGAGTCCTTTCTATCTATGGCAAAGACAGATTCGGGAAACCTTCCACAGAATGACAAGTAGAGATCAGGTTTGGGATTGAGGCGAATTAAGCGCCATACTCGACATGAGCATTGAATTAAGAAACCTAGGATCGGCCGGAATCTATCAAGTCCCTACGTAACTTTATGAAAGAAGTTTAAAATTGAAAATCCGCTGTGAGTATGAGCTGCAAATTCCTAATTCAGACTACTTCAGGCGTTCTAGCTGTCGGTGCTGCTATAGGACTCAATGCTTTCAGTGCGATTATCTCGATTGATTTACTCGAACCTAATAGCTGGCGGCAAAAGCATTCTCAATCAGCTTGGGCTCAAGATGTTGATGAGGAAATCAGTATTCGAGTCTATCAGCAAGCGAGTCCAGCGGTCGTTACTATTGAAGCTGGGAATGGCTCGGGCAGCGGCAGTATTATTACATCCAATGGTTTGGTGTTAACTAATGCCCATGTTCTTGGCGGGGTCCGAACCGTTACGGTTAGATTAGCCGATGGCCGCCAGTTTCAAGGTGATGTTGTCGGCTATGGCGAGCGAGGACTAGACCTGGCGGCGGTTCAGATCCGGGGAGGAACAAGGGAGTTTCCGACCATCCGTATTGCGCCGCCGGGTACTGTCAGGGTGGGGCAGAGGGCTTTCGCTATTGGCAATCCATTTGGTCTTCAAGGAACCTTTACCGTTGGAATTGTTAGTCGAATCGATCTGAATCGGGGATTAATTCAAACCGACGCAGCCATTAATCCAGGCAACTCCGGCGGTCCATTGCTCAATCGGAATGGGGAATTGGTCGGTGTCAATACATCCATCTTTACCACAGGTCAGAATGCGGGCAACATTGGCATCGGATTTGCGATCGCTACCGATGAGGCGCGCCCCTTCATTACTTCAGTTCAACGAGGGACCGCAGCACAAGTCGCAACTGGGACAAGTCCAAACCGATCAGGCCGACCGCCTGAGGCGCTAACAATTGATGGCCCCATCAGAACAGGACGATTAGATGAGAACAGCAATGTCTTGCCCCTAGACAATAGTTTTTTTAATCTTTACACCTTCGAGGGACAAGCAGGTCAGCAAATTGCGATTGAAATGGTGAGTAATGAGATAGATTCTTATCTTATTGTTCTGACCCCGGATAGTAATGATCTCGGTCACGATAATAATGGCGCCGGGGGGCAAAACGCCAGACTCGTCGCCACACTCCCTTCCACAGGCATATATCTAGTCGTAGCAAACTCCTATTCAACTGGGGAGTTAGGCAGCTATCAAATCCAGGTGACTAACTTAGCCCGACGGCGACAGACGCCTCAGGCTCCTATTGAATTCATTTTGCAGGAACAAGGCTCCCTCGGTCCAGGGGACACCATTCTGAGCGACTACAGCTTCTTTGATTCTTATACCTTTTCGGGTAAGGCAGGCCAGCAAGTTACCATTTCACTTCAAAGTCCGGATTTTGACCCCTACCTGTTCTTAGTGGATGAAGCGGGAAATTTGCTGGCTGAAAATAATGATGTGAACGAAAGCGATTACAACTCAAAAATCGTTTTTACCTTACCTCTAGACGGCTCCTATGAGGTGATCGCGAATTCCGCTGACCCAGCGGAACAAGGTTTTTATACCCTCATGATCTATTAATAGCTAGCCATTAGAAAACGCCTAGCCAGGTAAAAAAGTCTTGGCGAGTAAACAGTTCTAGGAGCAGTAACGCCACAAACCCTATCATCGCAAAGCGGCCATTTAGTTGTTCAGCATAGATGGTCCAACCAAAAGCAGGCTCCGGTTGATTGGCGACTGGCTCAGGGGATAGTTCAGAAGTTGGGGACTGTTCAGAAAGGTTAGATTCAGAACTCATTTCTTTGTATTCAACAGGATGATTAAGGCAATCCGTATTTGATCGTCCTCATGTTCGCTGCTTACCCCCAATTAGATCAACTCGTTTGAGGGGACAGAGGACCGTATTTTATGCTTACCTACTTGGGCCGTCGTGTCAATTAAACGACAGCATACTAAGAAACGTAAAATACAACTGTAAAAAATGACTTCAGTCTACCTATCCCACTGATTCAAGGGCGCCCAAATTAATGGTCAGCGCACCCGGACTTTTTTCCCTTGCCTACCCACTTTTTTCCAACATACTGATTTCAAATATAGGCTGACGTCTGATGGTCAACTTAAATTGAGAAATTATCCCTTAGCCAGAAGACCGGAGTTAGGATGTAATCCTTTCCTGAATTTAGCTTTTAACTTAACAGTGAGAAATTATCTTTGCATAAAGGGCTTAGCACAGAAGCACCGTAGAAAGCACTTGGCCAAATAGAGAAAAAATCAAGATCTGCAATTTTCAAAAAAAAATCATTAAATCATCTGCATACTCTAGATTGAAAAGAATCAGCGGCGAATAGAGCATTGGAATAATAAAACCCCAATAAATTGGGTTGACAGGCACATTTTATTTTGTGATATGATTCATCTCTACAGAAGAATTTAAGGCGCTGTCTAAGGTTTACCGGTTTCTTCTCACCGCTTCCAAGCAATAAAAAGCAAAGGCAGGGTGAACTATACTGATAGTAGAATTCGTAGATAGTTAAGTAGTTTTTTGTATTTTATTGCTGGTTTTTCGCCGCTTCTTCAAAAATGTTATTAGATATCAGCAGACCTGGTGTGCATAGCATGAACCTCTATCCGACGCATCCGAAAGTTTAGAGTGGTCTGTCATTATTGTTCAGAATGTAGGAAGTAAAGGAAATCTCTAAAGAAATGGCTGACACCAAGATGGAGCCTTTAACGGGAAAGGCTCTCCTTAAGAGGTTCGACGAATTATCCCACCTTCCTAAAAAGGAAAGGGCTAAGGAGTGCGGCTATTACAGTCTTACTAAAGATAAACAGGTTCGGGTTAATTTAGCGGACTTTTACAATGCTCTATTAGCGGCTCGAGGCATTAGCCTAAGTCCAGAAGGGGTCAAAGATGGCAGAGGCCGAGAACCAACTTATCGTGTCAGTGTTCATAAAAATGGACAAATTGTTATCGGCTCAACCTACACTCAGGAAATGGGGCTTCAGCCAGGCGATGAATTTGAGATTAAACTTGGGTATAAACATATCCACTTAATTCAAATTGATACGGGGATGGATGAAGACGAAGCGTAAGTCCAGCGTAAATATTATGGGGTTTAGGCCGCCAGTATCAATTTGTGTTTTTTGATTTTTATTCCTTCGATATTTGGAGCACCCTTTTGGGTGCTTTTGTAGAAGCGCCTGCGATCGCAAAAATATTTGTTTTCTTTTTCGGCTGGCTGCTGCTTTGGGCGCCGATTGCAATTCCATTGGCGATCGCACTCAAATGGCGGCCGCCTCAACCCATTACCCCAGGGCAGAAATTACCCCTTCTCGCTTCTCTCTATTTAATTGTCCCCTTTCTCCTAAGAGAAGTAGCGAAGTTAGAAGGCTTTCCGTTTAGCGATTATGGGTTGGCTTGGAACCCATCTCTGGGAATTTCCTTAGCGCTGGGAGTCGGTTTAGCGCTCCTCGGCTTAGGACTCCTTTTCACTATCCAGACAGGATTGGGGTGGATTGTATGGCGTTCCCCAAGTGGGGATCAAATCTCATCAGACTCCTCGCCTGCGCCCGAAGCTGATCCGGCTCCCTCCTTGCTCCAGGTTGCATTGCCTCTGTTATTCCTGGCTTTGTGTATTAGTTGGACCGAAGAGTTAGTTTTTCGCGGTTTTTTGGTCAACCAACTACAGCTTGATTACATTCCCTGGATAGCGGCTGCGATTTCAAGCCTGATATTTGCCGTGTTACACCTCGTATGGGAAGGTCAAGAAAATATTCCTTCATTACCCGGTTTGTGCCTAATGGGAATGGTCTTGGTGTTAGCTCGCTGGGCCGACGACGGTAGTTTGGGCTTAGCTTGGGGACTCCACACCGGCTGGGTTTGGGGCATGGCCAGTTTAGATACTGCCCAAGTGACCAGCCAAACCGGTAAAGGGCCTCTATGGATATTGGGAAAGCCGGGTCAACCCCTGGCTGGACTGATGACAATGTTGCTGCTGTTGGGGACAGCAGCAGTGGTTTGGTTGGTTAAAGGATAAGCGACATCTACACATAACCCATACCACTTTTCTAATCGGAACAATAAGCCTGTGTAAATATTGCCTGCAAATTAATACGGAGGAAATTGAATAGCTAAGAATAATGGTGGAGGCCCATCTGAAAAAATAACGACAGGTTCCCAACTCTGTCGCCTGCTTCAAAAGGGATTCAAGCGCCGCGCCGCGCCATTGAATTCTGTAGGGTCTTAAGAGAAACCCTGCATCTCAATTTGAAATATCCTTCTCAATCCAAGATGTCAATCGGGTGGCAAAAGCTTGAAGTGAAAAGCAACGAGGACTACAAAAGTCAACCAGACACTGGATTCTAACGCCTAACGCCTGAATTCTCCCTCAAGGAAGATTCTGCATTAAGAACTTTCTTCCAAAGAATGTATCACTTTGAATTGATAACTTTTTTTTCCTAGTATTACAAACCCATTTCAGTATTACACATCCAAGTCAAGGGAATGGATATGCAAAAATCAACTTTGACTTTATTTAAGGAGACCTTTAAGAAAACCCCCTTACGGGTTGTTCTCCTGGCGCCCTTTATTTTGCAAATTTTTGCAGCGGTGAGTCTCACCGGATGGTTTTCACTGCGCAATGGCCAAAAGGCGGTCAAGGATCTTGCCTTCCAATTGCAAACCGAAGTCAGTCATCGGATCGATCAGCACCTCGAAACTTACCTGTCGGTTCCCCACATCGTCAATCAGATTAACGCCGACGCCATCCGGCAGGGGATGTTAGATTTGGAAGATTTCTCCTTGATGGAACATCACTTTTGGCGACAGCTCCAATTGTTTGAGTCGGTCAGCTACATTACGTTTGGCAGCCAACAAGGAGAATTTATTGGGGCTGAACGATTGGGGAAGGGTGTCTTCACTTTTGAGGTGAAGGATGAGACCACGGGCAAGGATAAATACGCTTATGCTGCAG
>JASJDH010000554.1 GCA_030065175.1 Leptolyngbyaceae cyanobacterium MO_188.B28
CTAAAAATCAAGATAATCATGAGGGGGCGATTTGGAATTTCATTCATCACTACAATGCATCATTGAATCTTGATACCGCAATGGCATAGACAGCCAATTATTCTCTAGCCTTTACAAAAAATGACTACCATCCATTCGACTGCAGTCGTGAAGGGAATGCTATTGGATAGCGGGTAAGGGCGGGGAAGATTAAAGGCTGATTTCAAAGAAATTTCACAGTTGTTTCGTGTCCGAGAAAAGCCAAATTGGGTGGCCTAGCTGGTTAATCCTGGCATTGGAATCATCGTCGAAGCCTTTGGCTCTAGAGACTGTTCCTTGACCCAGCGATGATAATCCCGCATTAGTTGATGTTCCAGACGGTACTTAATCGTCAACAGAATGCCATTCAGAAATGCACTCCCAGCTGTTTTGAGGGCTGCCTCAGGCATTAATCGCAGAGGCGAGGGGACTTCAACCTGAACTTCTAGGTCCGCCTTCCCTCTTAGCTCTGTTGTAGTACCTGCCTGGTGAGGCGATAACTTACCCTCCAGCTTGAGGGTGAATGATTTTTGCAAAGACTCTGCTCCCCGAAGGTCACAAGCCAATGACTGGAGATGAAGTGTACCATCCGCCTGCGTCCAAACTTTCAAATCCACGATTGGTTGGATTTTAAGCATCATAAACTGCAATGGACGAAGCTGTAAGCGAAAGAGGGAGGGGGCTATTTGCTCAATTTGCTTGGGATCAGTAATTGCCTGAATTACGCGTTGGGGTTGGTGCAAATACTGTTCAATCGGAAGCACCGTTTTGGATACGGTCATCCTGAGGGTTTGAGACACATGAAAGTGACGCATGGGTGAACTCAAATGATGTTTCTTGATGAACTTGAAACGTAGAAGCTATAGACTCATTACTCGATGCCAGCGCCTGAGAGATTTAGCCAACTCCTCGGTCCACAGGGGGCCGTTTGCGAGTTAGCCAGATGGAAGAGACGAATACAGTCTTTAATGTTAAGCTTTGTAAAGTCTCTCTAATAATTTATTTCTTTCTGAATTTGCAGCCCAGATCGGATAACCGTCACCTTCCGAGTTGACGCAACCGTCATAGCTTGAATCCTTTAGACCTGATGCACGGCAATTACATATACGTCACGCAATGAAGATCCTTGATTTAGACAAGCAAACTATTGATCGGATTGTCGAAATGGCTTGGGAAGACCGAACCCCCTTTGAGGCGATCGCGGTTCAGTTTGGTCTTCAGGAGAAACAGGTGATTGCATTGATGCGACGCTCCATAAAGGCCTCCAGCTTTAGGATGTGGCGCAAGCGAGTCACTGGACGCAAGACTAAACATTTGGGGAAAAGAGGCTTTACCCAAGGTCGCTTCAAGTCGAAGAATCAAAAGAATTAGAGAGTCAATTCCTGATACGACTTAGCAGATATACTACAGTCCCCACTGGACTAAATCTGGCGTAAATTCACCAATGTAAAACATCTGAACCCCTTATCCTTTCGTGTGGTTCGAGTTTGTAGCGTGAGGTCGCTAAACCTCCTGTGAGCATAGCGTTTAGTGGATATCACTGAGGTTGACGTCTGCGGTTGTTGCAACTAGTTTAGTTCGAACCAACATAAAAATCAGCGGCTTGTCGCTTCCCGAATCAATTAGACGGTGAGGAAGGTCCGCTAGATTGCCTTGTAAGATATTTTTATTTATCTTCTTCTAGATCGTTTAATCTTTTTTCCCACCAATCGACAGCTGATTGTAGAATCTCGAGAGGCGATTGTCCCTTCCGAAATCCTTCTATTTTTTCAAGCTCACGAATTAAGACAGTTCCAACGATTGCATCACCAGATTTCGTCACTATTCTGTCACCTGATGTTGTGACTACATAACATGTTTCCTCCTTCTTCGATTCTTTTATGGTAAAGTCATACTCCTTTAGAATTGCATTCCGTTCTTTTACTATGAATTCCGAAAAAAGGGGCTCTTTTTTCCACTCATTCCATCTTTCATCCAATTTTTGTTTGGATTCTTTAGACCATTCTTTCGAGTCAACGTTTTTTAATACGTGTCCAACGGCTCGTAACAAAGAAAGACAAGTAATCCAATCAATGCGAGTTTGCTGAAAATTCTTATCTTCTATCGATTTCGCAAGTTTCCCCTTGGCAAAAATACAATCATCTAGAACGCTGCGGGCTTTCATTTTTATATACCTATCTAAATATTTAAATCCAACTTGTAATTCAACGTCAGATTTACTGGATAAAATCAATACTGCCGGATTTTATCCCAGCAGATCTGCCTGATAATACCCTTATTCGCAGAGCTTATACCGATTTTTTGATACTGGTGGCGAAATATTTGTTAATGTCTAGAACACTTATTCTGCCGTTGATGTCATTACAAAACCACAAGTTACTTTCATAGCTAATAACGCAATATCAGGGCTTTCAGCATGTTAAGCAATGTTTCGCTACCAATATCTTTTTTGTCGTATAACTCCGGGAAAGCACGGCGTTATCCAGCAATTTTGAAAGTTAAGTATGGAAAACTGAAATATTATCTAGCGCTTTTGCGTAACAACCCTCTCATGTAGGAGTTATCCAGCATTTTGCATAGAGCCACCTAAGCTTGATAGCAGAGGACTAGCAGCCGTTGGAGTGAACTACCCGTAAATGTGTCACTTTGAATGACAGTTGACTAGATGTCGCCTTGCAACTAGTCCGCGGTTGAGCTACGGGTAAAGTCGGTGTCGCGGGCCTATGTTGTTTGGATCTGCTTTAACGCATTTAAAGCTTCCTGCACATGCGCTTGGAATTCAAGTTGGGAATCAAAGATGTGCTGGACAACACCTTGTCGATCAATGATATAGGTCACTCGGCCAGGAAGAACAAATAGAGTGGCCGGTACGCCGTAAAGCTTCCTGACCTGATTGCCTTGATCGCTGAGAAGCGTGTAGGGAAGCTGATGCCTATTGGCAAACTGTTGGTGAGATGTAGGTGTGTCAGCGCTAACGCCGATCACCTCCGCTCCCGCTTCCTGGAACACCTCATAACTGTCCCTGAAGGCGCAAGCCTCAGCAGTGCACCCAGGGGTATCGTCCTTGGGATAGAAGAACAGAACAATCGGCTTATTCCCCAGCCAGTCGGCCAGGTTGACGGTAGCGCCAGACTGGTTGGGGAGAGTGAAGGCAGGTGCGCGATCGCCCACCTTCACAGGCGACGAGTTAGACATGAATAGATTTCTCCAACTGAACGAATCTGAATTCGGAATGCAGAATTAAGCATTGAGACTGGTCAACACCCAAGCATAGGCGACGAGCGCCACAACCCCCAAACCAACAAGAGTCTCTCTCTGTGTTGTTAGCCAATGCCCCAAGCCGCGCAGGAAATAGTTCAAGGCGGCGCGGCGCTCTTGAGCCAGGTCCGCCATTAATTCAGCTACCCTTGCATCAACTTCCTCTAAGGAGACTTCGCCTTGTTGATAAGCAGCTTCTAACTTATCTAGCTTGCGCCAGTATTCATTCGTTGCTTCGAAAAGATTTGGAATCATGAGCCGACAATTATTACTGGAATTGGCTACCAGAGCCAGTAAGAGAGGGATTGAAAGTAGCTAACGCCACTGGAAGATCTGGGGCGGCGCTAGCTGCTTGTTAACTACATCAGACCCAATTGAGACAGAATGCCTTGACCCGTGAGAAATTCTGTAGCAACGGCAATAACGAGGCCAAACATAGCCAGGCGGCCATTCCAATCTTCTGCAAATTTCGTGAAACCGAACTTAGTGTTTTGGTTTTCCATGGAGTTAGTCCTTGTTAAGTTTTCTAGCGCCAATCGGAAATATATATTAAGTTTTATTACTTTCACTATAGTTAATTCTCGCCGAAATGTGGCTCTGTGGATCGGCGCAAAAGACGAAAAGGCTTATGGATCAGGCAAATATAAATAAATCTTTTTGGCTTCATTAGTTTTACTTATATTGGATGATATGTTTAGAAATATTGCGATACATTAAAAATGCAACTCTTCGAAGAGGGTCCCAAACATCCGAGAAAGCTACGGAATGATCATTCCCTTCTTTGCAATTCACGGATAAATTCGACGACATCCAATGCTGTTCAGATAAGTTCCGATTGTCGTTAGAGATCCCCCCAACCCCCCTTCAAAAGGGGGGCTAAAGACCGACATCTTGTCTCCCCTTTTTGTAGGCTTTACCTTCTCAAAGAGTAGGGGGATTAAGGGAGATCCTCAATAGAGCGGTATTGCGACGATATCTTTATCAGAGCTATTTCAGCTCAGCGACTTACTCGATGTGAATTCATTACATGGATTGAGTAGTGGTCGAGTGGTTGCTGCGCGCGCTCTGTTATTTAGGGCTCCAAGTCTCTTGAACCTGTGATATCACAAGCACTTGCTAGCCGTTGCAGTTTAAATGTTGTTGTGGGTTAAAGCAATGAGTGGAAACAATACGAATTATTTGGTTGCCGTTCTGCCAGACCGAATCCAGGCTGAAGCAGCCTATCTAGCTCTGCAACAAGCCAATCTCTCTATCGAGCAGTTAGACATCCTGGGTCGTGGGTACAAGACTGCCGACGAGTTTGGCTTGATAAATCCTAATGATGAGGCGACAAAGCAAATGGACCAACTTGCGAATTGGGTCGTCCCGTTTGGGTTTGCAGCCGGTTATCTCTTTAACCTCTTAACCGGGATTGAAATCATTAGTTGGCTTGGAGAGGTGGGCAACCACATTTTAGGGGGACTCTTTGGAGCCGCCGCCGGGGCTTTCGGCGCTTTTACAACTGGCGCTTTATCGGGTTGGACCGTTGGGAGTGGAGATGCGATCGCGTATCGAAACCGCCTAAACGCAGGAAAATATCTCATTATTGCCAAAGGAACCGAGGTTTTTGTCGAGGAGGCGACTCAGTTGCTCCGTCAGTATGGGCCTGAAAACCTGCAAGGTTATGTCGAACCAGCTCGTGCATGATCTGATTGGATGATCAATCAGCAATGTTTTTTTTGAATTGTTGTCTCTGGTGAGGAATAGTGTCATGGATCAGCTCCTCTCCTATGCTGCAATAACGTTTCTGGGATTGTTTCCGATTGCCAATCCGATTGGAGTGGTCCCCACTTTCTACCGACTTACTTTCGGCAACAGCCCAAGTCGTCGGGGATCTCAGGCTCGGCAAGTGGCCATAAACGTAATCGTTGTTCTAACAACATTTTTGATCGCAGGTCAGTTAATTCTCAGCTTTTTTGGCCTCTCTTTGGGAGCGCTGCAAGTTTCAGGCGGACTCCTTATTGCGCATACAGCCTGGAGAATGGTGACCGTCAATTCATCTCCGTCGCTTTCGAATGAGGACTCGTCAAAAGAAGGCGACATCACGCTAATCCCCATGGCCGTTCCTATCATCAGCGGTCCCGGAGCCATTGGCATGGTCATGGGATTAATCGCTAAAGACCCCCAGCCCATCAACTACGCCGGGAGTTTACTTGGAATTGTTGGCATTGGAGTGCTCGTATACCTTTGTCTGGCGCTCGGGGAACCGCTAATTAGAGTGCTCGGTAGGAATGGGGTTGATGCGCTTACTCGGATTCTGGGTTTCTTTATCCTGGCGATCGCGATCCAATTGATGGCGAATGGGGCGGCCTCTATAATTGGGGATCTTTCCCTTGCAGATGTCATTGCTCCCACAAGCGCCTCAATAGTGACGTGAGGGGGAGAAAGCGTATTACACGCTTACACGCTAACATCTCCCCAGATAGTCTGCAGCCTTGCATTAGAGGTTCATAACTCTTTTGGCGCTCTCGAACTTTAAGGCTCTCGTATGGCCTCCAGTTTGTAAAGAAATGTAAAATATAATTAGAAATCTTAACCCCTTGGATAAAACCATGGACTTGCAACAAATCAAATCCTTCCTCGATAGTCCCAATCCTGACTCCCGCATGAAGGCGATTACTGAACTTCGGCATTACGAGCCTGACGTGGTGGTTCCTTTACTCAAGCAACGGATGTACGACGAACAATTTTTATGCCGTTCCCTCGTTGCGATGGGGCTGGGCCACAAACGCAACGATGAGGCCTTCGAGACATTAATCGAAATCGTGAAGTACGAGAGCGACCCTAATGTCATCTCTGAAGCGGCTAACTCTCTGGGCAAATTTGGTCTTCAAGCAATTCCCTATCTAGTTGCGATATTTGAGCAGCAATCTCATTGGCTGGTGCGCCAGAGTGTCTTTGCCACACTTGAGGACATAGAGTGTCCTGAAGCTCTCTTAAAGTTGTGCCGTCTGGGCTTCGACGGAGATGATCTCACAGTCAAGCGATCAGCGGTCGTTAGTCTAGGAAGGCTATCGGAAACGCCACAAGCTCCGGAGGCCCTAAACATCCTGCTCCAGGCGGCGACAGATAATCGTGTATTCATTCGGGCGGCGGCGGCCAGAACCCT